>WNEB01000005.1 GCA_009914575.1 Burkholderia gladioli | reverse complement strand
AATTGCCCGTGACGGTCGTCGAGAATGGAAGCAAGACAGTGGCTACCACCGGCGATCGCTTGCCGAGAATGCGATGTATCGGTTCAAGACCCTCACCGGCAACTGTCTCTGGGCGCGTCACATCGACTCGCAGGCGACCGAGGTCTCCGTTCGCGTCCGCGTCATCAACCGTATGGCGGACCTCGCTCGTCCGCAATCCGTTCGTATCGCCTGAAATTATGCCCGTCGATGCTATTGCATCCTCAAACTCGATTTATGCAACAACGCCCGCCGGGGTACGAAAACCTACGTCGCAAAACGGTATCTCCCCTCCCCTAGCCCCGCCCCAAGGCGGGGAAGTCCTCGCCGCCGGACGGGCTCGGGGGCCAGGCGGCGCAAGGCTTTGCCTGGCCCGAGCCCTCAAGCGTGCTCGTAGATTTCTCTGCATCAAGGGTTCGCTGCGCCGGGCTTCGTCCGCCCTTGACCCGGAAAAATCCACCCACTCGAAATTCAAGAGAGGCAGAATTTTCGACCATGTTAGATCCCCGCGCACGCACCCTCCTGAAAACCCTGATCGAACAGTATATCGCCGACGGTCAGCCGGTCGGCTCGCGCACGTTGTCCCGGTATTCCGGTCTCGAGCTGAGCCCGGCCACCATCCGCAACGTGATGTCCGATCTGGAGGAGCTCGGCCTCGTCTCGAGCCCGCACACCTCGGTCGGGCGCGTGCCCACGCCGCGCGGCTACCGGCTGTTCGTCGACACGCTGCTGTCGGTCGAATCGCCGATCGGCGACGACGCGCTCACGCGGTTCGTGCAAACCACGCTGCAGGCCGGCTAGCCGCAGCAGAAGGTGGTGGCGACCGCCGCCAGCGTGCTGTCGAACCTGTCGCAGTTTGCCGGCGTGGTGCTCACGCCGCGCCGCAGCCACATGTTCAAGCAGATCGAGTTCATGCGGCTGTCCGACAAGCGGATCCGTCACGCCCGAGGGCGACGTGCAGAACCGCATGATGGCCACCCAGCGCGACTACTCGCCGTCGCAGCTGACCGAGGCGTCGAACTATATCAACGCCAATTTCGCGGGGCTGTCGTTCGACGAGGTGCGCCGCCGCCTGCGCGAGGAAATCGACGCGCTGCGCGACGACATGACCGCGCTGATGCACGCGGCCGTCACGGCCAGCACGGAAACGCCCGACGACGAGGACACGCTGCTGATCTCGGGCGAGCGCAACCTGCTCGAGGTCGCCGATCTGTCCTCCGACATGGCGCGGCTGCGCAAGCTGTTCGACGTGTTCGACCAGAAAACCAGCCTGCTCCAGCTGCTCGACGTGTCGAGCTACGCGCAGGGCGTGCAGATCTTCATCGGCGGCGAATCGACGCTGGTGCCGATCGACGAAATGAGCGTCGTCACCGCGCCGTACGAGGTGAACGGCAAGAGCGTCGGCACGCTCGGCGTGATCGGGCCGACGCGGATGGCCTACAACCGCGTGATTCCGATCGTCGACATCACGGCGCGGCTGCTGTCGCTGACGCTGAGCGGCAACCAGTAAGCCGTTCGCTATTGCCCCGATTGGCGCGTCGGCCTTTCGCCGCGCGCCGCCGCCGGGTGGCGGGCCGTCGCTATAATGAGGCTCGTTCGATCCGGTGCCCATGCACATCCCCGTTCATGCGTTTTGATCTCGAACCGCCGTCGCAACATGCGCCGGCGCATCGCGTCGCTGTCCTGCTCGTCAATCTCGGCACGCCCGACGCGCCCACGCCGGGCGCCGTGCGGCGCTATCTGGCGCAATTCCTGTCCGATCCCCGCGTGGTGGAAATCCCCGCGCTCGCCTGGCAGCCGATCCTGCGCGGGCTGATCCTGCCGTTCCGCTCGCGCGCCTCGGCGAAGAAGTACGCGGCGGTCTGGACGCCGGAAGGCTCGCCGTTGCGCGTGCATACCGAGCGGCAGGTCGAGGGCCTGCGGCCGTTGTTCGCCGCCAACGGCTATCAGGTGATGGTCGATTACGCGATGCGCTACGGCACGCCCGACATCGGCACGGTGCTCGGCCAGTTGAAGCACGCGGGCGCGGAACGCGTCCTGCTCATGCCGCTGTATCCGCAGTATTCGTCGTCCACCACGGCCACCGCGTTCGACGCGGCGTTCGCCGCGCTGGGGCGCATGCGCAATCAGCTCGAAGTGCGCACGGTGCGCCACTACGCCGACCATCCCGCCTATATTCGCGCGCTGGCCGAGCAGGTGCGGCATTACTGGGCCGAGCACGGCAGCCCCGATTTCGCGGCCGGCGACAAGCTGGTGCTCAGTTTCCACGGCGTGCCCAAGCGCACGCTCGATCTCGGCGATCCGTACCACGACCAGTGCCAGCAAACGACCGCGCTGCTGATGGCCGCGCTCGGCCTCGGCCCGCTCGAATGCCGCATCACGTTCCAGTCGCGCTTCGGCAAGGCCGAATGGCTTCAGCCCTACACCGCGCCGACTTTGCGCGAACTCGGCGCGGCCGGCGTCAAGCGCGCCGACGTGTTCTGCCCCGGCTTCACGTCCGATTGCCTCGAAACCATCGAGGAAATCGGCATGGAAGTGCGCGACGAATTCCTGCAGGCCGGCGGCGGCGCGTTTCACCGCATCCCGTGCCTGAACGCGTCGCCGGCCTGGATTGACGCGCTGGGCCAGGTCGTCGCGGAAAACCTGCAGGGCTGGCCGGCGCGCGTAGCGGCACCGGTCGAGACGGCCGCCTGAAGCAGGGCGGCCCGAACCTCATCCACGCTGACGAAGCGGAATCAGACCGATGAACTACCGGATATCGACCGAACCGGGCGCCAAGCTGCGGATCGACAAATGGCTCTGGGCGGCGCGTTTCTTCAAGACGCGCTCGCTCGCCTCGGATGCCGTCGAGAAGGGCCGGGTGCGGATCGGCGGCGCGGCCGTCAAGCCGTCGAAGGACGTGCGGGTGGGCGATCGCGTGGAAATCACGATCGAGACGGTGGTGTGGCAGGTGGAGGTGCTCGGGATCTGCGACCTGCGCGGCCCGGCGAGCATCGCGCAAACCTTGTATTCGGAAACCGGCGAGGGGCGGGCGAAACGGCTTGCCGAACTCGACCGCCGGCGGCATTATCGCGAGCCGGCCGCCGAGATGCACGGTCGCCCGACCAAGCGCGACCGCCGGATCATCGACAAACTTTCGAATGGCCGCTGAAGATGTGCTCGAATGTCGCGCGCGCTGCCGTATTCGGTGGTGCGATCGGTAACGGCGCCCGACATGCAGATGGTGGTGCCGGCCACGAGTACCAGCGTGACCATCGATATGGCAAAGGTCAGTTTCACGGCACTCTCCCCTTGGGACGGCGAGCGGACGGGTGTCCGCGATCGGTGGGCGGCGACCGGTGAGCGGTGCACGCGCCGTGTGTCGTTCGGAATGATCCGACGATTCGGGCCGTATCCGGGTTTATCCGGGTTTATCCGGGCAGCCTGAAACGCAGTGTAGTGCAGCGCCCGAGGCCGATCCAGTCGGGGCTCGGTAACGGTTGTTACCGGCGGTTTCGAGCCGATCCGGCCCGCTAGGCGCCCCGTTTTGGCCTGCTTCGGGGCAAAACGCCGAAAGACCCTCTTGAAATTGTTGTTTTCGGCCCCACGTGGGCTTCTGTTGCCCGACAGGCAGGCCGCTGGCCTTGTCCGCAGCGTGCCGCCGGCCTGGCTTTCATTCACCCAATCGATTTCAGCGACATGGAAAACACGCAAGAGAATCCGGCTGCTCAACCGGTCGACGAAACCGGTCGCGACGCACAGGCTGCTCAGCCGGCCCAGGCCGACGTGCCTCAGGCCGCCGAAGCCGACGCCGCGCTGGCCGAAGTGCAAGCCAAGGTCGCCGAGCTGCAGGAAAACTTCCTGCGCGCGAAGGCCGAAACCGAAAACGCGCGCCGCCGCGCGCAGGACGACGTCGCCAAGGCGCACAAGTTCGCCATCGAAAGCTTCGCCGAGCACCTGCTGCCCGTGATCGACAGCCTCGAAGCGGCCGTCGGCGACACGTCGGACGACGTCGCGAAGATCCGCGAAGGCGTCGAGCTGACGCTGCGCCAGCTCAACAACGCGCTCGAAAAGGGCCGCGTGAACGTGATCAACCCGGTTGGTGCGAAGTTTGATCCGCATCAGCACCAGGCGATCTCGATGGTGCCGGCCGAGCAGGAAGCGAACACGGTCGTCAGCGTGCTGCAGAAAGGCTACACGATTGCCGACCGCGTGCTGCGTCCGGCGCTCGTCACGGTCGCGCAGCCGAAGTAAGCAAAACGAAGTCAGCAAAGGGAAGGCGGCGCGTGGGTCCTGATCCGCGCCGCGATGAAGCCGGTTCGCCGTCCGCGAACCGCAAGGAGATGCCGCCGGCTGGCCCGGCATGGGTCGCCCCGCGCGTCGTTGCCTCGCTTGCCCATCGTTGTTTTTTCGGGGTCGGATTGTTCCGGCTCCCGATCGCTGCCCGGCAGTGCGCCGGCGGCGATTGAAAAAAATTGAATAGCCGCATCGCATTCGGGGTCTTGAAAACGGCGCGGCCGCACCTATTTCGTGTGCAGAGTTGAATTCGGCGTGGCAAAAACGGGAAAAAGCCCCGAAAAGCCGCAGCAAACAGCGTTTCTGGAGATTACGAAAATGGGAAAGATCATCGGTATTGACCTCGGCACCACGAACTCGTGCGTGGCCGTGATGGAAGGCAACCAGGTCAAGGTCATCGAGAATTCGGAAGGCACCCGCACCACGCCGTCGATCATCGCTTACATGGACGACAACGAAGTGCTGGTCGGCGCGCCCGCCAAGCGTCAATCGGTGACCAACCCCCGTAACACCCTGTTCGCGGTCAAGCGCCTGATCGGCCGCCGCTTCGAAGAGAAGGAAGTCCAGAAGGACATCGGCCTGATGCCGTACGCGATCGTCAAGGCCGACAACGGCGACGCCTGGGTCGAAGCGCACGGCGAAAAGCTGGCGCCGCCGCAGGTGTCGGCCGAAGTGCTGCGCAAGATGAAGAAGACGGTCGAAGACTACCTCGGCGAAACCGTCACGGAAGCCGTGATCACGGTGCCGGCGTACTTCAACGACAGCCAGCGTCAGGCCACCAAGGATGCGGGCCGCATCGCCGGCCTCGAAGTCAAGCGGATCATCAACGAGCCGACCGCGGCCGCACTCGCGTTCGGTCTGGACAAGGCCGAGAAGGGCGACCGCAAGATCGCCGTGTATGACCTCGGCGGCGGCACGTTCGACGTCTCGATCATCGAAATCGCCGACGTCGACGGCGAAATGCAGTTCGAAGTGCTGTCGACCAACGGCGACACGTTCCTGGGCGGCGAGGATTTCGACCAGCGCATCATCGATTACATCATCGGCGAGTTCAAGAAGGAGCAGGGCGTCGACCTGTCGAAGGACGTGCTCGCGCTGCAACGCCTGAAGGAAGCCGCTGAAAAGGCCAAGATCGAGCTGTCGTCTAGCCAGCAGACCGAAATCAACCTGCCATACATCACGGCCGACGCCTCGGGTCCGAAGCACTTGAACCTGAAGATCACGCGCGCCAAGCTGGAAGCGCTGGTCGAGGATCTGGTCGAGCGCACCATCGAGCCGTGCCGCATCGCGATCAAGGACGCCGGCGTCAAGGTGTCGGACATCGACGACGTGATCATGGTCGGCGGCCAGACGCGCATGCCGAAGGTGCAGGACAAGGTGAAGGAATTCTTCGGCAAGGATCCGCGTCGCGACGTGAACCCGGACGAAGCCGTGGCTGTTGGTGCCGCGATCCAGGGCCAGGTGCTGTCGGGCGACCGCAAGGACGTGCTGCTGCTCGACGTGACCCCGCTGTCGCTCGGCATCGAAACGCTCGGCGGCGTGATGACGAAGATGATCAGCAAGAACACCACGATCCCGACCAAGCACGCGCAGGTCTACTCGACGGCCGACGACAACCAGGGCGCCGTGACGATCAAGGTGTACCAGGGCGAACGCGAGATGGCCATCAGCAACAAGGCTCTCGGCGAGTTCAACCTGGAAGGCATTCCGCCGGCACCGCGCGGCGTGCCGCAGATCGAAGTGACGTTCGACATCGATGCGAACGGCATCCTGCACGTCGGCGCGAAGGACAAGGCGACCGGCAAGGAAAACAAGATCACGATCAAGGCGAACTCGGGCCTGTCCGACGCCGAAATCGATCAGATGATCAAGGACGCCGAAGCGAACGCGGTCGAAGACCAGAAGCTGCGCGAGCGCGCCGATGCCCGTAACCAGGGCGATGCGCTGGTTCACAGCACGAAGAAGGCGGTCGCGGAATACGGCGACAAGCTCGACGCGGGCGAGAAGGAAAAGATCGAAGCGGCGCTGAAGGATCTGGAAGACGTGCTGAAGGATCACGCGGCCGAGAAGGAAGCGATCGACGCGAAGGTCGAAGCGCTGTCGACGGCCTCGCAGAAGCTCGGCGAAAAGATGTACGCCGACATGCAGGCGCAGCAGGCAGGCGCGGCGGCAGCCGGCGGTGCAGCCGGTGCGGAAGGCGCCCACGCGGGTGCCGCGAATGCGGCCGAAGACGTCGTCGACGCCGACTTCAAGGAAGTGAAGAAGGCCTAAGTCGGGCCGCGGCCGTGCCGCGCGGCACGGCCGCCACCGATTCGATCCGTCACTGCCGGACGGTCCGGATCACCCTGCGCCTGGCGGGCCTCGCGGCCCTCCGGGCACATTTGTTTTATGGCGGGACGGTGCGCGAGCGCCGTTCTACAGGTCGCAAGACTTTACTGGAAGCGAGAGGAGCCGCTCGCGCATCGCGCGTGGCGGCATTGAACCGATATGGCGAAACGGGATTACTACGAGGTTCTGGGCGTCGCGAAGAACGCGAGCGACGACGAAATCAAGAAGGCATATCGCAAGCTCGCGATGAAGTACCACCCCGACCGCAATCCGGACAACAAGGATGCGGAGGAGCGTTTCAAGGAGGTGAAGGAAGCCTATGAAATGCTCTCGGACGAACAGAAGCGGGCCGCGTACGATCAGTACGGCCATGCGGGCGTCGATCCGAACATGGGCGGTGCCGGTGCACAGGGCTTCGGCGGCTTTGCCGACGCATTCGGCGACATCTTCGGCGACATCTTCGGTCAGGCCGCGGGCGGCGCCGCGCGCGGCGACCGCGGCGGCCCGCAGGTGTACCGCGGCGCGGACCTGCGCTACAGCATGGAGATCACGCTCGAACAGGCCGCGCACGGCTACGAGACGCAGATCCGCGTGCCGAGCTGGGTGTCGTGCGAAGTCTGCCACGGCAGCGGCGCGAAGCCGGGCACCAAGCCCGACACCTGCCCGACCTGCCATGGCCAGGGCTCGGTGCGCATGTCGCAAGGTTTCTTCAGCATCCAGCAGACCTGCCCGAAGTGCCACGGCACCGGCACCTACATCCCCGATCCGTGCGCGCATTGCCACGGCTCGGGCAAGGTGAAGGAAACCAAGACGCTGGAAGTGAAGATCCCGGTCGGCATCGACGACGGCATGCGGATCCGCTCGGTCGGCAACGGCGAGCCGGGCATCAACGGCGGACCGTCGGGCGATCTCTATGTCGAGATCCACATCAAGTCGCACTCGGTGTTCGAGCGCGACGGCGACGATCTCCACTGCCAGATGCCGATCGCGTTCACCACGGCTGCGCTGGGCAGCGACATCGAAGTGCCGACGCTGGCTGGCCGCGCATCGTTCCCGGTGCCGGAAGGCACGCAGTCGGGCAAGACGTTCCGCCTGCGCGGCAAGGGCATCAAGGGCCTGCGCTCCAGCATCGCCGGCGATCTCTACGTGCACGTGCAGATCGAGACGCCCGTCAAGCTGACCGATTCGCAACGCGATCTGCTCCGGCAGTTCGAGAAGTCGCTGGCCGAGGGCGGCGGCCGTCACAGCCCGCAAGGCAAGAGCTGGTTCGACCGCGTGAAGAGCTTCTTCGAGTAACAAACACGATGTTGTCAGCATGCCTACCGTGACAGAGGGCGCGCCGTTCGCGCTCCTCGACGACTGCCACTCGACCGCGTCCGCGCGGTCGAGTCGTTTGTACACGCGCTACTCGCACGAACGGACGCGTACCGATCCCGCGCAGCTCGATGCCGTCTGCGCCGCGGTGCAGGCCGATCTCGCGAGCGGGCTGCATGCGCTCGTGCTCGGCGATTACGCGTTCGGGCGCAACCTCGAGCGCGGCGTGGCCGGCGCCGAGCCGCTGCGGTTTCTGCTGTTCGGCGCGCTTGTGATGCTGTCGCGCGAAGAGGCCGATGCGTGGCTGGAAGCTGCCGACGACGGCGCGGCCGAGCCTTCGGCGGCCGGCGTCGCGCGCTTGCGCAAGAGCGTCACGCGCGCCGAATTCGACGCCGCGATCGACGCCATCCACACGGCCTTGCGCGCCGGCGATTCCTATCAGGTCAACTACACCTACCGGCTCGGCTTCGATGTCTACGGTTCTCCGCTCGCGCTGTACCGGCGATTGCGTGCGCGCCAGGCCGTGCGTTACGGCGCGCTGATCGCGTTGCCCGATGCGCGTGCCGGCGCTGTTCACGGTGGAGCCGTATGCGTCGGTCTGGCAGATGACCTCGACCGTCGAGGCCGAGGCCCGGCCCGACGCCGGGTTCACCGACATGCTGCTGCGCGCGCTGTTTCCGTGCGGCTCGATCACGGGCGCGCCCAAGCACGCCACGATGGCGCTGATCGATGCGATCGAATCGACGCCGCGCGGGCTGTATACCGGCGCGGGCGCTGGCTCGACGCCGCGCCCGCCAGCAGTGCGTGCGGCGATTTCTGTCTGTCGGTGACGATCCGCACGTTGACGCTCGATGCGCCGCGCGCCGACGGCTGCCGGCCCGGCGCGATGGGCGTCGGTGCGGGCATCGTGCTCGACAGCGTGGCGGCCGACGAATATGCGGAGTGCGAATTGAAAGCGCGATTCCTGACCGATGCCGATCCCGGCTTCCAGCTGTTCGAACCATGCAGGCGACGCGCACGGGCGGCGTGCGTCATCTCGCGCGCCATCTCGCGCGCCATCTCGCGCGGCTCGGTGCGAGTGCCGAGGCGCTCGGCTTCGCGTTCGACGCGCCGGTCGTGCGGGCGCAGCTCGCGGCGCACACCGCCGCGCTGGACGGCGAGGGCGCGTATCGTCTGCGCGCGGCGTTGTCGAAGGACGGCGCGCTGGCGCTGACGGGCGCCGCGCTCGCGCCGCTGGCGGCGCCTGCCGTCGCGGTGCTGCTGGCGGTCGAGCACGGCTTCGCGCCGGTGCATTCCGCGGACTGGCTGCTCGCGCACAAGACCACGCGTCGCGCCGAATACGATCGCGCCTGGCGCGAGGCCGAAGCGGCGGGCGCGATCGACATGCTGTTCGTCAACGAGCGCGGCGAGCTGACCGAAGGCGGTCGCAGCAACGTGTTCGTGCGGCTCGACGGCCGCTGGTTCACGCCGCCGCTGGCCAGCGGCCTGCTGCCGGGCGTGATGCGCGCGGCGCTGCTCGACGATGCCGGCTTCGGTGCAAGCGAGCGCGTGCTGACGCCCGACGATCTGACGCGGGCCGACGGCCTGCTGATCTGCAACGCGTTGCGCGGCGCGGTGGAGGCGACGTTGCGGCGCGTCTGATACCGAACCCGGCCTCATGAAAAAAGCGCTTCACCGAGCTGTCGAACGCCTGGGCCGGCGTGCCATAGGTGCCGAACGGAAGATCGGCCACGATCAGCGCGCGCGGCTGGGCGCGTGCGACGCAGGCCGTGTGATAGGCGATCTCGTCGAGCGTGACGGGCAGCGTGGTGGTCTGGCCTTGCAGCACGTTGCCGAGCGAATCGCCGATCAGCAGCACGTCGACGCCGGCGCGATCGAGTAGCGCCGCGAAGCTGGCGTCGTAGCAAGTCAGCATCGCAATCTTCTCGCCGGCCGCGCGCATCTGCTGCAGCTTCGGCACGGTAACGGCCGGTCGGCTCGATTCCTGGAGATAGGTCATGGGGAGATCCGGTTCGTGAGGAAACAGGGGCGGGCGTCGACGCGCTTCAGCGGTCGAGGCCACCCTTGACGAAGGATTCCTTGCGGCCGCGCATGGTTTCGATGCGCGTCATCAGCAGTGCAAGGTCGTCGGGCGAGTCGAGCGGATTCAGGTGTTCCGCCGCGACGGTCAGGACCGGCGTGCGGTCGTAGTGGTAGAAGAATTCGTTGTAGGCGTCGCACAGCGATCGCAGGTAGACGTCGCCGATCTGCAGTTCCATCGGAATGCCGCGCTTATGGATGCGCGCGTACAGCACCTCGGGGCTGGCCTGCAGATAGACGACCAGATCGGGCACCGGGGCCGGCACGTCGATCCGTTCGGCGAGCGTGCGATAGCGCTGCCATTCGTCGTCGCCGAGCGTGAGCCGCGCGAAGATGTCGTTCTTCTGCGGCATGAAATCGGCCACCAGCGCGAGGCCGGCGGATTGCGCCGCGGCCAGTTCCTGCGCCGGCAGCGCATAGCGCGCGCCTTCGCGGTAGAAGCGCTCGAGAAACGGGTTGTCCTGCGGGCGTTCGAGCAGCGTGCGCATCGCCCAGCGTTCGGCGATCAGCTGCGCGAGCGTGGTCTTGCCGACGCCGATCGGCCCCTCGATCGCGATATGGCGATGCGGCGGACGCGAATCGGGCGGCGTGACGGTCAGCGGCGTCGCGTTCATTGGCAGCGGCTTTTGTCGTTCGCGGCCTTCATCGCCATCAGGCACTGGCAGGTCTGCACCTTCTCGATGCGCTGATCGGCCACCGCCGTGAGAAATGCCTGTGCGCTGCCGTGGATCGGAATCGCGAGCGCCGGATCGAGTTCGATCAGCGGCACCAGCACGAACGCGCGGCCCGTGAGGCGCGGATGGGGTATCACCAGATCGGGTTCGTCGATGGTGTGTTCGCCGTACAGCAGGATGTCGATGTCGAGCGTGCGCGGCGCGTTGTGGAACGGCCGTTCGCGGTCGAAGTGGTGCTCGATCTGCTGGCACAGCTTCAGCAATTCGCGCGCCGGCAGCCGCGTCTCGATCTTGACCGCACAGTTGTAGTAATCGTCGCCGCCCGCGTCGATCGGGGCCGTGCGATAGAGGCTCGATTTGCCGATCACGGTGACCGGGCCGCACTGTTGCGCGAGGCAGACCACCGCATCCTTCAACGCCTGGCGCGCATCGCCGAGATTCGCGCCGAGACCGAGATAAGCAACCGTCATGGCATCCACTTCCTGCGTCGTCCGGCGGCTCAGTCGTCCGCGTCCGCTGCCGGCGGCGCATCCGCAGCCGGTGCGGTGCCGTCGCCGGGCCGCCGGTTGCGGACGCCGCCACGGCGGCGGCGCTTGCGCGGGCCGACCGCCGCGGGATCGCGCGGCGCGCCCGAGGTCAGCAGCGCTTCGCGAGCGGCGACATCGCCGTCGATGAAATCCGTCCACCACTGCGCCACCGATTCGTCCAGTTCGCCGGACTCGCAGCGCAGCAGGAGGAAATCATACCCAGCTCTAAATCTTTGGTGTTCCAGCAGCCGGAGCGCGCCGCGGCCCGAGCGCTTCTCGAGGCGCAGCTGCAGGCCCCAGATTTCGCGCATGTCGGCCGAGTAGCGCTTGTGGATCGCAAGCTTCTCGGTCTGCATCTCGAGCACGTCGTCCATCGCGCGTTGCAGCGCGGGCACCGGGAATTCGCCGTTCGCGACGTACTGGTTCCAGCGCTGGCGCATGTCGTGCCAGAGCAGCGTGGCGAACAGGAAGCCCGGCGAGACGGACTTGCCGGCGCGCACGCGCGCGTCGGTGTTGTTCAGCGCGAGCGTGATGAACTTCTCGCCCTGCGGCTGTTCGAGCACCGCGTCGAGTAGCGGCAGCAGACCGTGATGCAGGCCCTCGCTGCGCGGCTGCTTCAGGCAGGCCAGCGCGTGGCCCGACAGCAGCAGCTTCAGCATTTCGTCGAACAGGCGCGCGGTCGGCACGTTGCCGATCAGGTCGGCGAGCGGCTTGATCGGATCGCGCGTATGGGGTTCGATGTCGAAGCCGAGCTTGGCCGCGAAACGCGCCACGCGCAGCATCCGCACCGGATCCTCGCGGTAGCGTGTGGCCGGATCGCCGATCATGCGCAAGAGTCGTGCGCGCATGTCGGCCATGCCGTCGTGGTAATCGAGCACCGTTTGCGTCGCGGGGTCGTAATACATCGCGTTGATCGTGAAGTCGCGGCGCGCCGCGTCTTCGTGCTGCTCGCCCCAGACGTTGTCGCGCAGCACGCGGCCGCTCGCATCCACGGCATGCGTGCGGCGATCGAGCTCGTCGCGCTTCATGCGGCGCGGCGGGGCCGCATCGGTGTCGGTTTTGGCTTCGGGCGCGTCGGTCGGCGCATCGACGAGCGCGCGGAACGTCGACACCTCGATCAGCTCCTGGCCGAACTGCACGTGGACGATCTTGAACCGGCGGCCGATCACGCGGGCGCGGCGGAACAGGCGCTGCACCTCGGTGGGCGTGGCGTCGGTGGCGACGTCGAAATCCTTCGGCGCGATGCCGAACAGCAGGTCGCGTACCGCGCCGCCGACGATGAAGGCGCGGAAGCCGGCCTGCTGCAGCGTGTCGGTCACGCGCACGGCGTTGCGCGAAATCAGCGAGGGATCGATGCCGTGCACGGAGACCGGCACGATGGTCGGATCGGTGCGGCGTGCGACCGCCTTGGCGGCGTCGCGCGCGGCCTGCTTCTTGGCTGCGGCGGGCGAAGCGGCGGCCTCAGCCGGAGAGGCGGGCGCGCCGGAGGCAGGGACGTCGTCGTGGGCGGCGGTGTCGTCCTGCCCGAGCAGCTTGCGGATGAATTTTTTGATCACGAGGGTTGGAAGAGATCGAGGATGCGCCAGCCCTGTTCGCGGGCATGGGCGCGCAGCGTGTCGTCGGGGTTGGTGGCGACCGGGTCGGTGACTTTCGCGAGCAGCGGGATGTCGTTGTGCGAATCGCTGTAGAAATAGCTGTGTTCGAAATCGGCCAGCGACTTGCCGAGCGAGGCGAGCCACGCTTCGGTGCGAGCGATCTTGCCTTCGCGGAAGCTCGGCAGGCCGGTCGCGCGGCCGGTCAGGTCGGAGGCCGGGTGGCCGTCGACCGTTTCGACTTCGCAGGCGATCAGCGTTTCGACGCCGAAGGCCGTGGCGATCGGGCGCGTGACGAACGCGTTGGTGGCCGTGACGATGCAGCACAGGTCGCCGGCTTCGCGATGCTGGCGCACCAGGTCGACGGCGACCGGCAGCATGGCCGGGCGGATCACTTCGTGCATGTACTGCTCGTGCCAGGCGTCGAGCTGGGCGCGCGGATGCTTCGCGAGCGGCGCGAGCGCGGCGGCCAGATAGGCGTGGATATCGAGCGTGCCGGCCTTGTAGTCCGCGTAGAAGCGGTCGTTCTGCGCGCGGAAGCGCTCCGCGTCGACGAGGCCGAGCTTGATCATGAATCGACCCCATTCGTGGTCGCTGTCGGTCGGGATCAGCGTTTGATCGAGGTCAAAGAGTGCCAGATTTGTCATGGAGGGGCATTTTACTTGAAGCTACTTGATCCGGACGGAAGCACTGGCCGCGACAGCCGCCTCGCGCTCGAGCGTGGCCAGCAGCGTGCGCAACAGCGGCAGCGTCACGGCGCGTTTCTGTTCGAGCGAGAAGCGGTCGAGCGCGTCGAGCAGGGCCATCAGGCTCGGCATGTCGCGCCGGTAATGGGTGAGCAGGTAGGCGGGCACGTCGTCGGCGATCGCGATGCCGCGATCCTTGGCGGCCTGCTTGAAGACGGCGGCCTTGTCCGCGTCCGACAGCGGCGCGAGGTGGAACACCAGGCCCCAGCCGAGCCGCGTGCGCAGGTCCTCGCGCACGTCGAGCGCGAGCGGCGCGGCGGGTCCGGCGCCCACGAACGCGCTCGACGGATGCGCGCGCACTTCGTTGAACAGGTTGAACAGGGCGATCTGCTGGGTGTCGCTCATCGCGTCGATGTCGTCGACCGCGTAGAGCGAGACGCGCGGGTCGAACGCGATCGCGCCGAGCGGGCTCTGCGGCGTGAGATAGCGCGCGCTGCCGTAGGAGGTGTCGTAGACGAGCGCCTGCAGCAGATGGCTGCGGCCGCTGCCGGCCTCGCCCCAGACGTAGAACGACCGGTCGGCCACCGGGCCGGCCGCGAGCGCGAGATCGAGCCGGCGCAGCCGCGACACGAGTTCGTGGTTCGCGCCGATGGTGAAGTTCTCGAAGGTCCGGGGCGGCGGGGTGCCGAGGTCGAGCGTCAGTTGACGGGTGGCGGTCACGATGCGGATCGGTCCGGGTCGGGCGCGCGCCGGGCCGACCGCGCGCCCGACCGCCGGGGCGCGGAGGCCTTGGGCGGCGCGGCCCGGCGGGCGCGATGGCCTGCGATGAAATCGGGGACGATTCGGACACGATGGTTTCCGTCGAAAGATCGGCGCGGGAATTCGGCCGGGCGTCCGGCTTCGGGTAAAATGGTATTTTACCGACCTTCTCGCATTCCCCTATGACTTCTCCGAAATCCGCTCCCGACGCCCAAGGTCTTTCCTACCGTGATGCGGGCGTCGACATCGACGCGGGCGACGCGCTCATCGACAAGATCAAGCCCTTTGTGAAGAAAACGCTGCGCGAAGGCGTGCTCGGCGGGATCGGCGGATTCGGCGCACTGTTCGAAGTGCCCAAGCGTTACAAGGAGCCGGTGCTCGTGTCGGGCACCGACGGCGTCGGCACCAAGCTCAAGCTGGCGTTCCACCTGAACCGCCACGACACGGTCGGCCAGGATCTGGTCGCGATGAGCGTCAACGACATCCTCGTGCAGGGCGCCGAGCCGCTGTTCTTCCTCGACTATTTCGCGTGCGGCAAGCTTCACGTCGACACCGCGGCCGACGTCATCAAGGGCATTGCGAAGGGCTGCGAACTGTCGGGCTGCGCGCTGATCGGCGGCGAAACCGCGGAAATGCCAGGCATGTACCCGGACGGCGAATACGATCTGGCCGGCTTCGCCGTCGGCGCGGTCGAGAAGAGCAAGATCATCGACGGCAGCACGATCGCCGAGGGCGACGTGGTGCTGGGCCTGGCTTCGAGCGGCATCCATTCGAACGGCTTCTCGCTGGTGCGCAAGATCATCGAGTGCGCGAATCCGGATCTGAACGCCGAATTCGACGGCCGCACGCTGGCCGACGCGCTGATCGCCCCCACGCGCATCTACGTCAAGCCGCTGCTGGCGCTGATGGCGAAGCTGCCGGTCAAGGGCATGGCGCACATCACGGGCGGCGGCCTCGTCGAGAACATCCCTCGCGTGCTGCGCGAAGGCCTCACGGTCGAGCTCGACCAGAACGCCTGGACGCTGCCGCCGCTGTTCCAGTGGCTGCAGCAGCACGGCGGCGTGGCCGATGCGGAAATGCACCGCGTGTTCAACTGCGGCATCGGCATGGCCGTGATCGTGTCGGCGGCGGATGCCGATGCGGCGGTCGCCGAACTGAGCGCCGCCGGCGAGCAGGTCTGGAAGATCGGCAAGGTGCGCGCGACGCGCGAAGGCGAGGCGCAGACCGTCGCGGTCTGACGCGATGCCTGCCTGATGGCCGGATGAAGTAAAAAAGGCCGCGATGCGAATCGCGGCCTTTTTGTTGGCCGGTGCGCTCGGGCGCCGGATTTGCCCGGCGGCTCAGCCGTTCGCGGCCAGCACGCGCTCGACCGCATCCACCGCGCGCGCCGGCGCATCCTCGGCGCAGCAATCCACCACGATCCGTTCCGGCATCGAGCGCAGCCAGGTCAGCTGACGCTTACAGAGCTGGCGCGTGGCGAACACGCCCTTGTCGCGCATCGTCGCGTAATCGGTTGCACCGTCCAGATATTCCCAGGCTTGCCGGTAGCCGACGCAGCGCATCGACGGCAGCCCCAGATGCAGATCCTCGCGGCGGCGCAGCCGCTCCACTTCATCGATGAAGCCGGCCTCGAGCATCGCGTCGAAGCGCGTGGCGATGCGCGCGTGCAGCACGGAACGGTCCGACGGTTCGAGCGCGACCGGCACGAAGCGGTAGCGCAGGGCGGCTTCGTCCTCGCGCGGCGGCGCGGCGAGCAGCGCCGACATCGGCTGGCCGCTCAGCATGAATACCTCGAGTGCGCGCTGGATGCGCTGCGCGTCGTTCGGCGCGAGCCGCACGGCGGTGGCCGGGTCGATTTCAGCGAGCCGCGCGTGCAGCGCGGGCCAGCCGTCGCGTGCGGCGTCCTCGTCGAGTTGCGCGCGTAAGGCGGGATCGGCTGCCGGCAGATCGTTGAGGCCCTGCGTCAGCGCCTTGTAGTAGAGCATCGTGCCGCCCGCGAGCAGCGGCACATGCCCGCGCGCGACGATCTCGCCCAGAAGCCGCAGCGTATCGGCGCGGAAATCGGCGGCGGAATAGGCGTCGGCGGGATCGATGATGTCGATCAGATGATGCGGAGCGCGTTCGCGCTCCTCGCGGCTTGGCTTGGCGGTGCCGATGTCCATGTCGCGATAGACGAGCGCCGAATCGACGCTGACGATCTCGACCGGATGGCGCTCGGCCAGCGCGAGCGCGGCGGCGGTCTTGCCCGACGCGGTCGGACCGAGCAGGCAGGCGACCGCGAGGCGAGCGCGGTCGTCGGGGTGGTGCGGCGCGCTCATTGACCGCGCATGAACAGGCGGTCGAGATTGCCGAGCGTCAGCTGATACCAGGTCGGGCGGCCGTGATTGCACTGATCCGCGCGTTCGGTGGCTTCCATCTGGCGCAGCAGCGCGTTCATCTCGTCGAGCGTGAGGCGGCGGTTGGCGCGCACCGCGTGGTGGCAGGCCAGCGTGCCGAGCAGTTCGTGCTGGCGCTCGGTCAGCACGCGCGAGCCGCGGAATTCGTGCAGGTCGGCCAGCACGGCGCGTGCGAGCGTCTGCAGGTCGGCGTCCTTGAGCAGCGCCGGCACCGCGCGGATTGCCAGCGTGGTGGGCGACAGCACCGCCAGATCGAAGCCGAGCGCGTCGAGCGTCTCGCGCTCTTCTTCCACCACGCCGATTTCCACCGGCGTGGCCGCCATCGATACCGGCAGCAGCAGCGGCTGCACGGCGATCGCCTTGTCGGTCAGCGCGTTCTTGAACTGTTCGTAGAGGATCCGCTCGTGGGCCGCGTGCATGTCGACGATCACGAGGCCCTGCGCGTTCTGCGCCAGCACGTAGATGCCGTGCACCTGGCCCAGCGCGAAGCCGAGCGGCTGATCCTCGTGCGTGGCGTGCGCCGGCAGCGTGCCGGGCGTCGCGCCGAACGGGGCAGGCGACAGCTCGGCGACCAGGCCCGCGCCGGTATCGCCCGCCGGCGTGCCGGCGGCGTCCTTGCGGCCGTACAGGGCGTCGTAGAGAGCGAGCGGCTGCGCGACCGGCAGCGTGCCCTGGGTCATGCGCGACTGGCGCATCCAGGCGTTGCCGGCGCCGGGGCGTGCGGCGTTGGCGAATCCGCCCGCCGCGTTATTGCCGGCGGCGCCGCCGAATCCGCCGCCGAGGCTGCTGTTGGCCAGGTTGCCGATGCCGCCGGCGTCGCCCGCTGCATGGCCCGAGGCAGTGTCGGCGGCGCCCGCGCCCAGCGCGAGCGCCGTGCGCTCGAACGAGGCCGGGCCGCCCGACGGCGTCAGATGCGCCGCATGGCCGCCCGCCGTGGTTTCCGGCGAGGCGCCCGCGTGTCGCGCCAGCGCGCGCTGCACGGCGTGGAACACGTACTGATGGATCGAACGCGAATCGCGGAACCGCACCTCGATCTTCGACGGATGGACGTTCACGTCGACCGCTTCCGGCGGCAGATCGAGAAACAGCACGTAGGACGGGTAGCGGTCGCCGTGCAGCACGTCCTCGTAGGCGGCGCGCACCGCGTGCGTGAGCAGCTTGTCGCGCACGTAACGGCCGTTGACGAAGAAATACTGCTGATCGGCGCGCCCGCGGCTGGCCGTGGGCAGGCCCGCGCAGCCGTAGACGGCGAGCGGCCCGGCGCGCTCGTCGAGCGGCAGGTGCGCGGTGGCGAAGCCGTCGCCGAGGATCTTCGAGACCCGCACCGGCGGGTCGCTGGCGTTCCAGTGCTCGACGGCCTTGCCGTTGTGCAGCACCGAAATCGCCACGTCGGGCCGCGCCAGCGCAGCGCGGCGGATCATTTCGAGGCAATGGCCGAACTCGGTCTGCTCGCTCTTGAGGAACTTTCGGCGCGCCGGCGTGTTGAAGTAAAGCTCGCGCACTTCGATCGTCGTGCCGCGCGTGCCGGCTGCGGGCGACAGCGCGCCGGTGTCGGCGTCGATGCGCGTGGCGTGCTGGGCCTGCTCGGTGCGGCTCGTGATCGACACGTCGGCCACCGACGCGATCGAGGCCAGCGCTTCGCCGCGAAAGCCCAGCGTGGCCACCGATTCGAGCTCGTCGAGCGAGCGGATCTTGCTGGTCGCGTGGCGCATCAGCGCGAGCGGCAGTTCGTTTTCCGGAATGCCGCAGCCGTCGTCGGTGATCGAGATGCGTTTGACGCCGCCCTCCTCGAGCACGATGCGCAGGCTCGATGCGCCCGCGTCGAGTGCGTTTTCGAGCAGTTCCTTGACGAAGGATGCGGGACGCTCGACCACTTCGCCGGCCGCGATCTGGCTGATCAGCTGGTCGGGCAGCGGCTGGATCGCGCGCAGCGGGCGCGGGCTGGACGCGGGCACGGCCGGGGAGGCGGTGGCGGCGTCGTCGGCGGCGGAATCGGTGAATTCGGACATGGCGGAATTATAACGACGCCGTGGCCGCCTCACCGGCGCCGCATCCGGCCCCGTTCGCCTTCATCCGGCGACGATTTTCACGGGCTCTTAATCTTCTTTCGGTATCATTCCCGCGGTCGCGCCCGGCCTTCGGGCGCTGTCGTTCCCGCACTATCTCGATTTAGAAGGAAACGCATTTGGATACGCTGCTCCATTTTTTCGGTCTCGTCCTGCACATCGATGCGTTCCTCGGCCAGTTCATCCGGCAATACGGCGCGTGGGGGTATCTCGTGCTGTTCCTGATCGTGTTCTGCGAGACCGGGCTGGTGATCCTGCCCTTCCTGCCGGGCGATTCGCTGCTGTTCATCGCGGGCGCGTTCGCCGCGTCGGGCGAGCTGAGCGTCGCGGCCCTGATCGTGCTGCTACTGGCGACCGCCACGCTCGGCAATACCGTCAACTACCTGATCGGCCGCGCGATCGGCCCGAAGGTGTTAGACACGCAGATTCCCGTGCTCGAGCGCTTCCTCGACCGCGCCGCGCTGCAGAAAACCCACGATTTCTACGAGCGTCATGGCGGCAAGACGCTGGTCGCCGCGCGCTTCATCCCGGTGGTGCGGACCTTCGCCCCGTTCGTGGCCGGCGTGTCGCAGATGGGCTTCGCGCGCTTCCAGTTCTTCAACATCGCGGGCGCGCTGCTGTGGGTGCTGCTGCTGACGCTGCTCGGTTATTTCTTCGGCAACATCCCGTTCATCCGCCAGTACCTGAACGTGATCGTGCTGGTCGGGATCGGCGCGGCCGCCGTGCCGGTGGTGATCGGCGGGCTGTGGAAGCTGCTGCGCAGCCGCTCGAACGCGCCGCGCGGCGGCGAGCGGGGGGGCGGCTGACGGTTTTCCGTTTGTGCTGCCGGCGGCGTCAGACGGTCGTGCGCTGGATCGTCGGCGTTTCGGGTGTCGGATAGCCGGCGTCGCGCAGCGTCTCGAGGATCGCGTGCTGGGCGTCGCAATAGACCTGCCAAGTACGTGCCCGGCGGCGTGCAGGGGCGCACGAACAGCACCGGGCCTTCCGGCGTGAACTGCAGGATGCCGAGATCGGGCGCGGGCGCCGTCATCACGTTGGGGATCTTCAGGATCGCCGCGCGCAGCTTATCGATTGCTTCCCTCGCATCGACGCCGTTCGCGATCCGTGCGGTCAGATCCACGCGGCGGTGCGTCGTCGCGCTGTAGTTCGAGATCGTGTCCGAGAAGATCTTGTTGTTGCCGACGATCGTGACGACGTTGTCGCCCGTCAGCATCGTCGTGCTGAACAGCCCCAGTTCCTTGACCGTGCCGCTCACGCCCGCCGCCGAGATCGAATCGCCCACCTTGAACGGATGCAGCACCTGCAGGAACACGCCCGCCGCGAAGTGCGCGAGCAGGCCGCCCCAGGCCGTGCCGACCGCGAGGCCGATGCCCCCGCCAGCAGCGCGGCGAACGAGGTCGTCTGGACGCCGAATACCTGCAGGATCGCGAGAATCAGGACGATCGTCAGCAGCACGCTGACCACCGAGGACATGTAATAGGCGAGGGTCGTGTCGGCCTTGCCGCTGCGTTGCACGAGCCGGCTGAGCAGGCGCGTGGCGAGCCGGATCAGCCAGCGGTCGACGATCCACAGCGAGATCGCCGCGATCACCTTGAGGCCGAAATCCATGCCGCGCGTCATCAGGAATTGTTGCGCGTTCTCGAGATCCACCATGCGTTCTCCTAAACGATGAAATCGGGGCGCGACGTGCGCCCGGCTGCGCAGTTATACCTGCGCGAGCCGGCCGGGGCAACCGGCCGCGGCCCGCGCGGCGCGCGGCGAATTCAGCGATGCGTGCCGTTGTGCGGGGTGCGCAGCGTGAACGGCACCTGCTCGACGGCGCCGCCGTGCGCAACGATCGCCGTGCTTTCGGGGATCTCTTCCCAGGCGTTCGGCAGATCGACGAGCGGCTCCGAGAGCACCAGGAACGCGTCGTCGCCGACCGCCGCGATGCGCGGATCGTCGGGGTACAACTCGTCAGATGGCGGAACGAGGTGCTGTGGAACAGCGTGCGCGACTGGCGCTCGCTCGAATAGCGCACCGCGACAATGCGTTCGCCGTCGGTGGCGCACACCGTCATGTTGATTGGGTTCTCGACGCGATGGTGCGCGGCCGCCTCCTCGATCGCGCCGACCATGCGCTCCAGCGCCGGCAGCGGCGTGTGTTCGAGGCCGAAGGTCAGCGCCAGGTGGAACATCACTTCGGAATCCGTCGACCCTTCGACCGAGTGGAACAGCGCCGGATCGATGCGCATCATCAGGTCGTGACGCAGCTTGTGATAGCGGCGGATCAGCCCGTTATGGACGAACAGCCAGCGACCGTGTCGGAACGGATGGCAGTTAGTTTCCTGGATCGGCGTATCGGTGGCCGCGCGGATGTGCGCGACGAAGTGCGGCGAGGCGGCGCGCGCGCCGCCTCGCGCAGGTTGCGGTCGTTCCAGGCGGGGTGGACGGAGCGGTAGCGGAACGGGATTTCGTCGGGACGACCGTACTAGCCGATGCCGATGCCGATGCCGATGCCGTTGTTGGTGGTCGCGCCGAGCCGCGAGTGCAGGCTCTGGTCGATCAGCGAATGACGGGCGCGGAACAGGACGGTTTCGAGCTGGATGGGGTTGCCGGTGTAGGCGAGCCAGCGGCACATGGGGCCTCCTGCAGCGAATGGGCGGGCGCGCGGGAATGTCTCGCGCCGATGCCGGACGGGGATGCTGGCGAGGATAGCGGAAAACGCGGAGGCGGGGCTGGAAGGGCGTCCGTGCTGCACTGGGGGGCACGGATGATCTTGCCCCCGTTTCACGGACACCTCTATAAGCGATTAACTATCGCAATAGGAGGTGGACGATGACCAAGAGCAAGGCAGGCAGAAAGGGGCAGGAGTGCAGCCTGGAGTTCAGGCAGCAGGCACTGTTGCGAGCGGCCACAGAAGGGGTAACCACGGTGGCTCGTGATCTGGGGTTGCAGCCTGCCCAGCTGTACAGTTGGCGCGCCCAGGCGCGGCGGCACGACCAGGACGATCAGGCACAACGCTTGGAGTTGGCCGAACATGCACGGCTCAAACGTGAAGTGGCGCGGCTGGAGGAGGAGAACGCTTTCCTAAAAAAAGCGGCGGCGTACTTCGCCAAACAGCCCAAGTGAAGTACGCAACGATGAAAGCGCACGAAGGCACATTCAGGGGGCGTCTGATGTGCCGAGTGCTGTCGGTGTCTCCAAGCGGCTACTATGCTTGGCGCAAGCGTATACCGTCCAAACGGACCCAGGCTCGGACGGCGCTGGATGTGCAAGTGGAACAGACCTTCACTCTG
>WNEB01000049.1 GCA_009914575.1 Burkholderia gladioli | reverse complement strand
GCGTGAGTGGCCGGGTCCATCGCTATCGCGACGCCGACATGGCGATGCGCTGGGCGGCCACCGGTTTCCTGGAAGCGGAGAAGCGCTTCCGCAAGCTCGGTGGTGCCAACGACCTCTGGATCCTCGCCGTCGCCCTGCATCGATCACTCGAAAAACGCGTTGACCATGATCGGAAGTCTGCCTAATCTATGAAACCCCGCCGTCCCAACCTTCAACTACGAATGGGACACCGCCCAGCTCGGGCGCGCCCGGCGCCGGATAGCGCAATTCGTAGAGCGCGCGCGGAAAGCCGTAGAAATCGTGGATCGTTTCCGGCTGCCGCGTGACGCTGACGACCGGTGCGAGCGTGTTCCAGTGCGCCGACAGCATCAGCACCGCGTTCGGGCGCGGCAGCTCGCCGCCGAGATGCGTGAACGCGGTGGAGGGGGCAGGGCGGGATCGATCGGCAGCGTGGGCGCGCCGTGGGACAGGTAGAGCGACGGAAGGCGGTTCATGACGGGGACCTCGATGTCGAATTGGTTTCGACTATAGAGAGATCCGGTCATTTGATAAATCGTCGCGGAAGGATTTGATTGATTCTTTGCCTCTCTTGAATTTCGAGTGGGTGGATTTTTCCAGGTCAAGGGCGGGCGAAGCCCGGCGCAGCGAACCCTTGATGCGGAGAAATCTACGAGCACGCTTGAGGGCTCGGGCCACTCGGGCCAGGCAAAGCCTTGCGCCGCCTGGCCCCTAGCCCGTCCGGCGGCGAGGACTTCCCCGCCTTGGGGCGGGGCTAGGGGTGGGAAGATACCGTTTTGCGACGTAGGTTTTCGTACCCCGGCGGCCCTTTTCACCCACTCAAATTTCAAGAGAGCCGATTCTTTGTGGTTGTCAATCGGTGCGCGCCAGCGCCGGGTCGGGCGGTATGGCGTGCGGGGGAATCAGTCCGGCGTGCGGATGCCGTTCCACGGTGCGGTGCGCGGCGCGCCGATGCCGAACAGGTCGATCACGCGCGTGACGGTGTGATCAACGAGCTCGTCGATCGAGGCGGGCATGGCGTAGAACGCCGGTAGCGGCGGAAACACGATGCCGCCCATTTCGGTCACGGCCGTCATGTTGCGCAGATGCGCGAGGTTGAACGGCGTTTCGCGCACCATCAGCACGAGCCGGCGGCGCTCCTTGAGCACGACGTCGGCGGCGCGGGCGATCAGGTTGTCGGACAGCCCGTGCGCGACGCTCGCGAGCGTCTTCATCGAACAGGGCGCGATCGCCATGCCGTCGGTCGCGAACGAGCCGGACGCAATGCTGGCGCCCACGTCGCGTACCGAATGGACGACGTCCGCCCGCGCATGGACCTCGTCCTTCGAGAGCTTCAGTTCGTGCTGGATGTTGAGCCAGCCCGCGGCCGATACGAGCAGATGGGTTTCGACGCCGCCCGACGTGCGCAGCAGGTCGAGCAGGCGGATCCCGTAGATCGCGCCCGTCGCGCCGGTGATCGCGACGATCAGGCGCCGCGGCGGCGCGGGGCGTGCTTCCATGCGGGACGGATCAGGCAGCCGCGAACAGTTGCTGCAGTTCGCCGGACTGGTACATCTCCATCATGATGTCGGAACCGCCGACGAATTCGCCCTGCACGTAGAGCTGCGGGATGGTCGGCCAGTTCGAGAAATCCTTGATGCCCTGGCGGATCTGTTCGTCTTCGAGCACGTTGACGGTCTTGATCTGATCGACGCCGCAGGCCTTGAGGATCTGGATGGCGCGGCCCGAGAAGCCGCACATCGGGAACTGCGCGGTGCCCTTCATGAAGAGCACGACCTGGTTTTCGTCGACGATTTGCTTGATGCGTTGTTGGGTATCCATGATGACCTTGCTGATGCGGGGCTGAGAACGGAAATGATACTGGATTTCGGCGGTGCCGACCGGCGCTCGCGGCGGCCCGGGCGTTTGCCCGGAGCGCCGTCAGGCGGGTCGCCGACCGCCGGTGGCGCGTTCGATTCCGGCGAGATCGGCGAGCGAGGCGACCTCGCCGAACCCGGCGGCGGCCACGATCTCGCGCACCGCGGCGGCCTGGTCGTAGCCGTGCTCGATCCAGAGCTCGCCGCGCGGCAGCAGGAAGGCCGGCGCGCCGGCCGCGATTTGGCGGATCGCGCTGAGGCCGTCGGCGTCGTCGGTCAGCGCGCCGCGCGGCTCGAAACGCAGGGCGCCCTGGTCGAGATGCGGATCGTGCCGCGCGATGTACGGCGGATTGCTGACGATCGCGTGGAAGCGCGCGGCCGGGTCGAGCGCGCCGTACCAGTCGCTGTCGAGGAACTGCAGCGGGCCGCCGGGGCGGGCCGGGTCGAGCAGCTTGCGCGCGTTGCCGCGCGCCACGGCCAGCGCGGCCGGCGAGCGGTCGAGCGCCCAGACGCGCGCGTCGGGCCGCGCCGAGGCGATCGCCACGGCCACCGCGCCGCTGCCGGTGCCGAGATCGAGCACCGCCGGCATGGCGATGCCGTCGAGCGCGTCGAGCGCCGCTTCCACCAGCACCTCGGTGTCGGGGCGCGGAATCAGCACGTCGGGCGTGACGTCGAACGCCAGGCCGAAGAATTCGCGCGAACCGACCAGCTGCGCGACCGGCGCGCCGGCCAGCCGGCGCGCTTCTAGCGCGAGATAGCGCGCGGCGGCAGCCGCATCGAGCGGCGCGTCGGCGCGCGTGATCAGCTGCGTGCGAGTCCAGCCGAGCGCGTGGCCGAGCAGGATGCGCGCGTCGACGGCGTCGAGCGGCGAGGCGCGCAGCAGCGCGGCGGCGGTGAAGGCGGCGGCGTTCATGGCAGGGCGGCGGACGATGCGCGTCAGTCGGTTTCGCCGAGCGAGGCCAGCAGTTCGGCCTGATGCTCGCTGACGAGCGTGGCGATCATCTCGTACAGATCGCCGTCCATCAGCGCTTCGAGCTTGTAGAGCGTCAGGTTGATGCGGTGATCGGTCATCCGGCCCTGCGGGAAGTTGTAGGTGCGAATCCGTTCCGAGCGGTCGCCCGAGCCGATCAGGCTCTTGCGCGTGGCCGCTTCCTTCGCGTGCTGCTCATGATACTGCTTGTCCTTGATGCGCGCGGCCAGCACCTTCAGCGCGCGCTCCTTGTTCTTGTGCTGCGAGCGATCGTCCTGGCACTCCACCACGATGCCGGTCGGCAGGTGCGTGACGCGCACGGCCGAATCGGTCTTGTTGATGTGCTGGCCGCCCGCGCCGGATGCGCGGAACGTGTCGATGCGCAGGTCGGTCGGGTTGATCTCGACCTCGGCGATCTCGTCGGCTTCGGGCATCACCGCGACGGTGCAGGCCGAGGTGTGAATGCGGCCTTGCGTTTCGGTGGCCGGCACGCGCTGCACGCGGTGGCCGCCCGATTCGAACTTCAGGCGCGAATAGGCGCCCTGGCCCGCGATCCGCACGATCACTTCCTTGTAGCCGCCGAGATCGGACGGGCTCTCCGACATCATCTCGACCTGCCAGCGCTGGCGTTCCGCGAAGCGCAGGTACATGCGCAGCAGGTCGCCCGCGAACAGCGCCGATTCGTCGCCGCCCGTGCCGGCGCGGATTTCGAGGAAGATGTTGCGCTCGTCGTTCGGATCCTTCGGCAGCAGCATTTTCTGCAGATCGGCTTCGAGCTGCGCCATGCGTTCGCGCGCGTCGCGGATCTCCTCCTCGGCGAAATCGCGCATAGAGACGTCGGTCAGCAGTTCCTGCGCGGTTGCTTCGTCCCCGCGCGCGAGCCGCCATTGCGCGTATTGCTCGACCACCGGACCGATTTCGGCATGTTCGCGCGTGAGCTTGCGGTATTGGTCGAGATCGGCCGTGACGTTTTCGCGGCTCAGCAATTCGTTCAGTTCGGCCAGCCGGTTGGTGAGCTGGTCGAGCTTGCTTTGCATGCTCGTTTTCATGATGTGGAGCGAAGCTCCCGGGCAGGAATCGAAAGGGAAAGAGGGAGAGCGGCCGGCGGGCGACCGCGATGCGCGCGGGGGCGGCGCTAACGCTCGGTGCGGGGGCCGTGCGCGTGGAAGCCGCGCATCAGGTCGATCAGCTGCTCGCGCTCGGCGCCGCTCGTGCGGTTCAGCGCCGAGGTGGGGCCGTGGATCAGCTTGTTGGTCAGCGCCTGCGACAGCGCGTCGAGCACGGCGGCCGGATCGTCGCCGCGCGCGAGCATCTTCTGCGCGCGTTCGACTTCGGCGCGGCGCAGCGCATCGGCCTGGGTGTGCATGTGGCGGATGATCGGCACGACGCTACGCGAATCGAGCCACTGCATGAAGTTCTGCACGCGCGTTTCGATGATCGCCTCGGCCTGCGCGACGGCGGCCTGGCGCGAGGCGTTGCCTTCGCGCACGATCGCGCCGAGATCGTCGACGGTGTAGAGGAACACGTCCTTCAGTTCGCCGACTTCCGGCTCGATGTCGCGCGGCACGGCCAGATCGACCATGAAGATCGGCCGGTGGCGGCGCGCCTTCACCGCGCGCTCGACCGCGCCGAGGCCGATGATCGGCAGCGTGGAGACCGTGCAGGACACGATGATGTCGAACTCGTGCATGCGCGTGGGCAGCTCGGAGAGCGGCATCGCGCGACCGCCGAAGCGCTCGGCCAGTTTCGCGCCGCGCTCGGCGGTGCGGTTCGTGATGACCAGCTCGCGCGGCGCCTGCGCGGCGAAGTGCGTGGCGCACAGCTCGATCATTTCGCCGGCGCCGATGAACAGCACCTTCTGATCGGCAATGCTTTCGAAGATGCGCTGCGCGAGCCGCACGGCGGCGGCGGCCATCGAAACCGACTGCGCGCCGATCTCGGTGGTGGTGCGCACTTCCTTGGCCACCGCGAAGGTGTGCTGGAACAACTGGTTCAGATAGGTACCGAGAGCGCCGGCCTCGGAGGCCGTGCGCACCGCGTTCTTCATCTGGCCGACGATCTGCGTTTCGCCGAGCACCATCGAGTCGAGGCCCGACGCGACGCGGAACGCATGGCGCACCGCTTCCGATTGCGGCAGCGAATAGACGTGCGGTGCGAGTTCGTCGGGCGCGATGCCGTGGAATTCGGCGAGCCAGCGCACGGCGGCGTCGCGCGCCGCGCGGTCGTCGGTGGCGCAGTACAGTTCGGTGCGGTTGCAGGTGGAGAGAATCGCGGCTTCGGGCGCGTTCGGCGCCTGACGCCGCATGAAGACGCCGGTGAGCGTGGACAGTGCAGCCTGGATCTGTTCGAGCGGAAACGCTACGCGTTCGCGCAGGGCGACGGGCGCAGTGTGATGATTGATTCCGATCGTGAGGAGCTGCATATCCGGGGGCTATCGTTTAGGTGCGCATTATAGCGTCTTGCCGATTTTGTCACTGGCAGCGCCGCCGGGCGGGCCTCGCCCGGGTGCCGCGGCACACACCGAACCGTGACGAACCGGCGCGATCCCCGTCGCGCGGCGCTGCTGGCGGGGTCGAATCGGGCGTCGGCCGCCGGTTGCGCGCCGCGTTCGCCGTCAAAACCCGGCTTGCCGTGGGGATGCGCGACGCCAGGTCGCAGCAAGGCGCGTGCAAATATCGGCGGTACGATGCGCCCGAATCGGCCCGTTGGCAACCGTCCGGCGCGCAATTTCCCGTCCTTTTTCAAGATAGTAGGCATTCGTGCGCGCATATGACGCGTCGATGGTGGCCGACGGGCGTGGCTGGTCCGGCACTTCTGTCGGCTTGCGTTGCGATTGATCGACCCCTTACACTCGACCGACGCCCGGGGGCAAGCCTGCGGGCAGTCGCACTCTTATAATTCCCTCACCGGAGACCGCCGAAGCCGGCCGCGCGGCGGCTGGCGTTTCGTTCGGGCCGGGCGTCGCATCGGCGATGCGAAACGACACACAGGCGCGGGATGAACGGGTTGGGCATTGTCGTACTGGGGCTTGCCGTGGGCGGGCTGGGCTGGTGGCTGCATCCGGCGCGCGTCGCGCGGCGCGGCCTGCGCGCGGCCCTCGCTGTCGGCCTGGCCGGCGCGGTTCTCGCCAAGCTCGCCGGCAATCTCACTGGCCTGTTCTACGACGGCGGCACGCTCGAATGGCCCGTCTGCGCCCTGGCCGCGCTCGTTGCCGTTTCCCTGACCACCGGCGCGCTGGCGCGCCGCTGACCTTCTCACTGGAATTCACCATGAACGCCCGTCATCCCGACCTGTCCCCCGTTCCTGCCCGCATCACCCTGCTGCGCGGCGCGATGGCGCGCGAAGGCGTGGCTGCCTGCCTCGTCCCGTCCGCGGATCCCCATCTGTCCGAATATCTTCCCGAGCACTGGCAGGCGAGCCGCTGGCTGTCGGGCTTCAACGGCTCGGTCGGCACGCTGGTCGTGACGCCCGAGTTCGCCGGGCTGTGGGTCGACAGCCGCTACTGGGTGCAGGCCGCCGCCGAACTGGCCGGCACCGGCATCGAACTGATGAAGATGACGGGCGGCCAGCAAACCCAGCCGCACTTCGAATGGCTGGTCGAGCACGTGCCGACCGGCGCGACGGTGGGCGTGGATGGCGCGGTGCTCGGCGTCGGCGCGGCGCGCGCGCTGTCGGCTGCGCTGGCCGCACGCGGCACCGCGCTGCGCACCGATCTCGACCTGCTCGACGCGATCTGGCCAGAACGACCGGCGCTGCCCGTCGAGCCGGTGTTCGAGCACGTCGCGCCGCACGCGCATACGCGCCGCGCGGACAAGCTCGCGCAGGTGCGCGAGGCAATACGCGCGAGCGGCGCGAACGTGCACCTGATCTCGACGCTCGACGACATCGCCTGGCTGTTCAACCTGCGCGGTGCCGACGTCAATTACAACCCGGTGTTCGTCGCCCACGCGCTGATCGGCGCGGACGCGGCCACGCTGTTCGTGGTGGACGGCAAGCTCGACGCCGCGCTGCGCGACGCACTCGCCGCCGACGGCGTGACGGTGCGCCCGTACGCCGAGGCTGCTGCGGCGCTCGCCGCGCTGCCGGCTGGCAGCGCGCTGCTGATCGATCCGCGCCGCGTGACGTTCGGCACGCTAGAGGCGGTGCCCGAAGCGGTGCGCCGCGTCGAGGCCGTCAACCCGTCGACGTTCGCGAAATCGCGCAAGACGCCGACCGAAATCGAGCACGTGCGCGCGACGATGGCGCAGGACGGCGCGGCGCTGGCCGAATTCTTCGCCTGGTTCGAGGCCGCGCTCGGCCGCGAAACCCTCACCGAACTGACGATCGACGAGCAACTGACGGCCGCCCGCGCGCGCCGGCCCGGCTTCGTCTCGCCGAGCTTCGCGACGATCGCCGGCTTCAACGCGAACGGCGCGATGCCGCATTACCGCGCGACGCCCGAATCGCACGCCACGATCGAAGGCGATGGCCTGCTGCTGATCGATTCGGGCGGCCAGTTCGTCGGCGGCACCACCGACATCACGCGCGTGGTGCCGGTGGGCACGCCGAGCGAGGCGCAGCGCCGCGATTTCACAATCGTGCTGAAGGCGATGATCGCGCTGTCGCGGGCCACCTTCCCGCGCGGCATCCGCTCGCCGATGCTCGATGCGATCGCGCGCGCGCCGATGTGGGCGGCCGGGCTCGATTACGGCCACGGCACCGGCCATGGCGTCGGCTACTTCCTGAACGTGCACGAAGGCCCGCAGGTGATCTCGCACTACGCCGCCGCCGATCCGCACACGGCGATGGAGGAGGGCATGATCACCTCGAACGAGCCCGGCGTGTATCGCCCGGGCCAGTGGGGCGTGCGCATCGAGAACCTGGTCGTGAACCGCGCGGCCGGGCAGACCGAGTTCGGCGATTTCCTCGATTTCGAGACGCTGACGCTGTGCCCGATCGACACGCGCTGCATCGTGGCCGACCTGCTCGACGCCGGCGAGCGCGCCTGGCTCGACGCCTATCACGCAACGGTGCGCGAACGCGTCGGCCCGCTCGTGACGGGCGATGCCCGCGCGTGGCTCGACGCGCGCACCGAGCCGCTCTGAGGCCGCGCCCGTCATGACGATCCGGGCGGTGGTGTTCGATTTCGGCGGCGTGCTGATCGACTGGAGCCCCGATTATCTGTATCGGCAACTGATCGCCGATCCGGCCGAGCGGCGGCGTTTCCTGACCGAAGTCTGCGGAATGGATTGGGTGGTCCGGCAGGACGCCGGCCAGACGATCGCGGAAGGCACGGTCGAGAAGGCGGCCGCGTTTCCCGAGCACGCCGCGCTGATCGAGGCGTTCTACGCGCGCTGGCCCGAGATGATCGCGGGGGCGTTCGACGACGGCGTGGCGCTCGTCGAGCGGCTGGAGGCGGTCGGCGCGCCGCTGTTCGGGCTGACCAACTGGTCCGCCGAAACCTTCCCGTATGCGTGGGAACGCTATCCTGTGCTGCGGCGTTTTCGCGACGTGGTGGTGTCGGGCCGCGTGGGGCTGGCCAAGCCCGATCCGGCGATCTATCGCGAGATGTTCGCGCGGATCGCGGCGCAGTTGCCCGGCATCGCGCCCGCGGAACTCGCGTTCATCGACGACAATCCGCACAACGCGGTCGCCGCGACCGCGCTCGGCTGGCACGGCATCCACCACACGGGCGCGGCATCGACCGAAGCGCGCCTGCGCGAGCTGGGCTTGCCGGCCTGAACGGGCTTGAACCGGCTTGAACCGGACCGCAGATGAAAAAAAGCGGGCATGACGCCCGCTTTTTTGCTTGCGCCGCACGCGGCGGCTTACATCGCGATCAACGGCTGATCGGCTTGAAGCGGATCCGCTTCGGCTTGGCGGCTTCCTCGCCGAGGCGCGCGCTTGTCGGCTTCGTATTCCTGATAGTTGCCGTCGAAGAACGTCACCTGCGATTCGCCTTCGAACGCGAGGATGTGCGTCGCGATCCGGTCGAGGAACCAGCGATCGTGCGAGATCACCATCACCGAGCCGGCGAATTCGAGCAGCGCGTCTTCCAGCGCACGCAGCGTTTCCACGTCGAGGTCGTTCGACGGTTCGTCCAGCAGCAGTACGTTGCCGCCCGCGATCAGCGTCTTGGCCAGATGCAGACGGCCGCGCTCGTCGCCCGACAGGTTGCCGACGATCTTCTGCTGGTCGCCGCCCTTGAAGTTGAAGCGGCCGAGGTAGGCGCGCGACGGTGTTTCGAAGCGGCCCACCGTCAGCACGTCGGCGCCGCCCGAGATTTCCTCGAACACGGTCTTGTCGCCGGCCAGCGCGTCGCGGCTCTGGTCGACGTAGGCGAGCTTGACGGTCGGGCCGTGCACGATTTCGCCCGAATCCGGCGTTTCCTTGCCCGTCAGCATGCGGAACAGCGTCGACTTGCCGGCGCCGTTCGGGCCGATGATGCCGACGATCGCGCCGGTCGGGATATTGAAGCTCAAGTCGTCGATCAGCAGGCGATCGCCATAGGCCTTGCTGACGTTCTTGAACTCGATCACTTCATTGCCGAGCCGCTCGCCGACCGGGATGAAGATTTCCTGCGTTTCGTTGCGCTTCTGGTATTCCTGGCTGCTCAGTTCCTCGAAGCGGGCGATACGCGCCTTCGACTTCGCCGCCTCTCTTGAATTTCGAGTGGGTGGATTTTTCCGGGTCAAGGGCGGGCGAAGCCCGGCGCAGCGAACCCTTGATGCGGAGAAATCTACGAGCACGCTTGAGGGCTCGGGCCAGGCAAAGCCTTGCGCCGCCTGGCCCCCGAGCCCGT
>WNEB01000048.1 GCA_009914575.1 Burkholderia gladioli | reverse complement strand
GGCGCCGGCCGGGCGGGGGGGGGGCGGGTGGGGCGGCCGGGCGAGCGGGCGGCGGCGGGCCGCGCGGGGGGCGCGGGCGGGGGGGGGGGGGGTGGGGGGGGGGGGGGAGGGCGGGGGGGGGGGGGGGGGAGGCGGGGGGCGCGGGGCGGCGGGCGGGGGGGGGCGGGGGGGGGGGGTGGGGCGGCGGGGGGGGGGGGGGGGCGGGGGGGGGGGTGGGGGGGGGGGGGGGGGGGGGGGGTTGGGGGGGGGGGGGGGGGGGGGCGGGGGGGGGGGGGGGGGGGGGTGGGGGTGGGGGGGGGGGGGGGGTGGGTGGGGGTGGGGGGGGGGCCGGGGGGGGGGGGGGGGGGGGGGGGGAAGGCATAGCAAAACAGGGCATGAACGGCCGGCGAGCGGCGGCCGGCACGGCGCGCAAGCCGTCATGCATCGACAGGGACTATCGGAAATGCGGACATGATGGGCAATCGACGTACGGCGCTGCCGACGCTGGCGATCCTGGTGGGGGCCTCGGTCTGGGGGCTGATCTGGTATCCGCTGCGGATCGCGGCCGGGCTCGGCCTGACCGGCACGGCAGCCAGCGCGCTGACGAGCCTCTGCGCATGCGGATTCGTCGTGATCTGGCGCCGCCGTTCGTTGCGCACGCTGCGCTGGCACTGGGCGCTGCCGGCGCTCGGCGTGGCGACCGGCGTGACCAATCTCGGCTTCGTGTGGAGCACGATCCACGGCGAAGTGCTGCGCGTGATGCTGCTGTTCTATCTGACCCCGGCCTGGACCGCGATCTACGCCCATTTTCTGTTGCGCGACCGGCTCAGTTGGGCCGGTGCGGGCGTGGCGGGGCTATCGATTGCCGGGCGATGCTGATGCTGTGGTCGCCGCGGCTCGGTTTGCCGCTGCCGTCGACGCCGGCCGAATGGGCGGGGCTCGCCGCCGGTCTCGCATTCGCGATGAGCAACGTGCTGGTGGTGCGGCTCGCGCGCGACCTGCCCGATCTCAAGCCCGAAATGCGCACGGCCACGCTGTTCGCGGGCGGCGCGGCGTTCGGCATCGTGGCCAGCTTCGCCGAGGGCCTGCCGCCGGTGCCCGCGCCGCACGCGCTCGGGCTTGCGCTGCTGATCGCGGTCGCGATCGGCGTGACCATGGCGCTCAACAACCTGCTGGTGCAATACGGGCTGTCGCGCGTGCCGGCCAACCGGGCGTCGGTCATCATGCTGTTCGAAATCGTCGTGACGGCGCTGTCCGCCTGGGCGTTCGCCGGCGAATTGCCAGGTGCGCGCGAATGGGCGGGCGGCGCCTGCATCATCGTCGCCTCGCTGCTGTCGAGCCGCGTCCACAAGGCCTCGGCCCAGGGCGCCGATCCCCGGGACGACGCGCGCGCGATGGTATGATTGTTCCGCTTCACGGGGCCGGCCGCGCGACGGTCCGGTCCCGTTGTGCGAATTCCGGGACGGGCGGCGTCCGCAGAGCGCCGCCGGTTGCCGTCCGTTTCAATCCCTATTCCATACCGATACCGACGTGCAACTGAGCTCGATCAAACTCGCAGGCTTCAAATCCTTCGTCGATCCCACGCATTTCCAGGTTCCAGGCCAGCTGGTCGGCGTGGTCGGCCCGAACGGTTGCGGCAAATCCAACATCATCGATGCCGTGCGCTGGGTGCTCGGCGAATCGCGCGCCTCCGAGCTGCGCGGCGAGTCGATGCAGGACGTGATCTTCAACGGCTCCACCACGCGCAAGCCCGGCAGCCGGGCCAGCGTCGAGCTGATCTTCGACAACTCCGACGGTCGCGCGGCCGGCCAGTGGGGCCAGTACGGCGAAATCGCCGTCAAGCGCGTGCTGACGCGCGACGGCACCTCCAGCTACTACATCAACAACCTGCCGGCGCGCCGCCGCGACATCCAGGACATCTTCCTCGGCACCGGCCTCGGCCCCCGCGCCTACGCGATCATCGGGCAGGGCATGATCGCGCGGATCATCGAGGCCAAGCCCGAAGAGCTGCGCGTGTTCCTCGAAGAAGCCGCCGGCGTGTCGAAGTACAAGGAACGCCGCCGCGAAACCGAGAACCGCCTGCACGACACGCGCGAGAACCTGACGCGCGTCGAGGACATCGTCCGCGAACTCGGCGCGAATCTCGAAAAGCTCGAGGCGCAGGCCGTGGTCGCCACGCGCTACAAGGAACTGCTCGCCGACGGCGAGGAGAAGCAGCGCCTGCTGTGGCTGCTGCGCAAGAGCGAGGCGCAGGGCGAGCAGCAGAAGCAGCAGCGCGCGATCGAGCAGGCGCAGATCGCCCTCGAGGCGCAAACGGCGAAGTTGCGCGAAGTCGAGGCGCAACTCGAAACGCTGCGCGTCGCCAACTATTCGGCCAGCGACGCGATGCAGGGCGCGCAGGGCGCGCTCTACGAGGCCAACGCCGAAGTTAGCCGGCTCGAGGCCGAGATCAAGTTCATCGTCGAATCGCGCAACCGCGTGCAGGCGCAGATCGCCGCGCTGACGGCGCAGCGCGAGCAATGGCAGGCGCAGACGCAGAAGGCCCAGGACGACCTGGAGGAGGCCGAGGAAGCGCGCGCGATGGCCGACGAGAAGGCCGCGATGGCCGAGGACGACGCGGTCGCCAAGCACGACGCGCTGCCCGCGCTCGAAGCGCGCTGGCGCGATGCGCAGGCCCAGCTCAACGACGAACGCGACCGTATCTCGCAAACCGAGCAGGCGCTCAAGCTGGAGGCGGCGCACCAGCTCAACGCCGATCAGCAACTGATGCAGTTGCAGCAGCGTCACGAGCGCTTGAAGTCCGAAGCCGGCGGCCTCGATGCTCCCGACGAGGCGCAGCTCGAAGAATTGCGCATGCAGCTCGCCGAGCAGGAAGAGGTGCTGCACGAAGCGCAGGCTCGCCTGGCCGACGCGCAGGAAACGCTGCCGCGTCTCGATGCCGAACGCCGCGCGGCGCAAGAGCGCGTGCAATCCGAAAGCGCGCAGATTCACCAGCTCGAAGCGCGCCTGGCCGCGCTCAAGCAGCTTCAGGAAAACGTCCAGACGGAAGGCAAGATCCAGCCCTGGCTCGACAAGCACGAGCTGGGCGCGCTGCCGCGTCTCTGGAAGAAGCTGCATGTCGAGCCGGGCTGGGAAAACGCGCTCGAAGCGGTGCTGCGCGAGCGTCTCGCCGCGCTCGAAATCTCGAATCTCGACTGGGTCAAGGCGTTCGCCACCGACGCGCCGCCGGCCAAGCTCGCCTTCTTTTCGCCGCCCGCCGCCGGCGAGCCGCTCGCGGCGCCGGCCGGCCTGCGCCCGGTGCTGTCGCTGCTGCGCATCGACGATGCGGGCCTGCGCGCCGTGCTCAACGATTGGCTCGGATCGGCGTACGTCGCCGACGACATCGCCCAGGCGCTCGCCACGCGCGCGCAACTGCCGGCAGGCGGCGCCTACGTGGTCAAGGCCGGTCATGTCGTGACGCGGGCCGGCGTGCAACTGTACGCCGCCGATTCCGAGCAGGCCGGGATGCTGGCGCGCCAGCAGGAAATCGAGAATCTCGGCCGCCAGGTGCGCGCCCAGGCGCTGCTCGCCGACGAGGCGAAGACGGCCGCGGCGCGCGCCGATGCGGCTCACACGCAGGCCGCGCAGGCGCTCGGCGACGTGCGCGCGCAGGCCGAACGCGCCACCCAGCGCGTCCACGCATTGCAGATGGACGTGCTGAAGCTGGCGCAGGCGCACGAGCGCTACACGCAACGCAGCACGCAGATCCGCGAGGAACTCGAGGAAATCGGCGCGCAGATCGACGAGCAGCGCGCGCTGCGCGCCGAATCCGAAGCGAACTTCGAACGCTACGACGGCGAACTCGCCGAGCTGCAGGCGAAGTTCGAAGACAACCAGCTCGCGTTCGAGGCGCTCGACGCATCGCTGTCCGATGCCCGCCAGCACGCGCGCGATCTCGAACGCGCGGCCAACGATGCGCGGTTCGCCGCGCGCAACTCGGCGAACCGCATCGACGAACTGAAGCGCACGATCCAGGTCGCGCACGACCAGATCGAACGCGTGGCCGGCTCGCTCGAGGACGCCCGCGCCGAACTCGAAACCATCAACCAGCAGACGGCCCACACGGGGCTGCAGGATGCGCTCGAAATTCGCGCGGCCAAGGAGCAGTTGCTGGCGGCCGCGCGCATCGAGCTCGACGACCTGACCGCCAAGCTGCGCGCCGCCGACGAGCAGCGCCTGGCCGCCGAGCGCTCGCTGCAACCGCTGCGCGACCGCATCACCGAGCTGCAGCTGAAGGAGCAGGCCGCGCGACTGTCGTCCGAGCAGTTCGGCGAGCAACTGGCCGAGGCCGGCGTGGACGAAGCCGCGCTGCTGCCGAAGCTCACGCCCGATCTGAAGCCGTCCTATCTGCAGGGCGAAGTCACGCGCATCAACAACGCGATCACGGCGCTCGGCCCCGTCAACATGGCGGCGCTCGAGGAACTGGCGGTCGCGAGCGAGCGCAAGGTGTTCCTCGATGCGCAGTCGGCCGACCTGCTGGCGGCGATCACCACGCTCGAGGACGCGATCCACAAGATCGACCAGGAAACGCGCACGCTGCTGCAAGGCACGTTCGACGAGGCCAATCACCACTTCAGCGACCTGTTCCCGAAACTGTTCGGCGGCGGCCAGGCCAAGCTGATCATGACCGGCGACGAGATTCTCGACGCCGGCGTGCAGGTGATGGCGCAGCCGCCGGGCAAGAAGAACGCCACGATTCACCTGCTGTCGGGCGGCGAGAAGGCGCTGACCGCCACGGCGCTGGTGTTCGCGATGTTCCAGCTCAATCCGGCGCCGTTCTGTCTGCTCGACGAAGTGGACGCGCCGCTCGACGACGCCAACACCGAGCGTTTCGCGAACCTGGTGCGCGCGATGTCGGACAAGACTCAGTTCCTGTTCATCTCGCACAACAAGATCGCGATGGAAATGGCGCAGCAGCTGATCGGCGTGACGATGCAGGAGCAGGGCGTGTCGCGGATCGTGGCGGTCGACATGGAAACCGCGGCCGGTTTTGCCCAGAATATTGGTTGATCGCGCGCGCCGCCTTCGCCGCGGCGCGCCGGAAAAAGAATTCGGCTCTCTTGAAATTTGAGTGGGTGAAAAGGGCCGCCGGGGTACGAAAACCTACGTTGCAAAACGGTATCTTCCCACCCCTAGCCCCGCCCCAAGGCGGGGAAGTCCTCGCCGCCGGACGGGCTCGTAGATTTCTCCGCATCAAGGGTTCGCTGCGCCGGGCTTCGCCCGCCCTTGACCCGGAAAAATCCACCCACTCGAAATTCAAGAGAGGCAAGAATTCCTGATGGAGCATGCATGGACGAGTTGACACTCGGGTTGGTAGGCGCAGGCGTGGTGGTGGTCGCCGGCATGGCCGCGTACAACGCGTTGCAGGCCGCGAAGGTGCGCCGCAAGATGCCGCGGTCGATGCCGTCTGAGACGGCCGATACGCTGGCGCGCCAGGAGCGCGACGACGACGCGCCGTTCATCGAGCCAGTGCGCCAGCCGTCCGCGCGCCGCGATGCGGCGCCGGCCGCGCCCGAAGCGGCGGTTGCTGCTGCCCCGGCTTCGGCGGCTGCCCCGGCCCCGGCCGGCGATCGCTGCGCGCGCGTCGAGCCGACCTTCGGCAGCGCGCCCGACACTGCGTTGCCGGCCGATCTGCAAGCCGACGAGACGCTGACGGCCGCGCCCGGCGGCGCCGAGGCAGCGGACACGCCGGTCGAGCCGCACGCGGAAGACGCGCCTGCGCCGCAGCCCGGCGAGGCCGGCACGGTCGATGCGCACGACGAACCGTCGTTCGCGGCCGACGATGCCGAACCGGTGCTGCCCGCCGCCACCACGATTTCCTCCGCGCCGCCGGCCATCGTCGACCGTCGTATCGACTGCATCGTGCCGATCCGGCTCGGCGGGCCGATGCCGGGCGAGCGCCTGATGCCCGCCGCGCAACGGCTGCGGCGCGCCGGCAGCAAGCCCGTGCATATCGAAGGCAAGCCCGAGGGCAGCGATCATTGGGAGCTGCTGCAAGGTGGCGTGCGCTACTACGAGGAGTTGCGCGCGGCGGCCCAGCTGGCGAACCGCAACGGCCCGCTCAACGAGCTCGAGTTCTCGGAGTTCGTGTCGGGCGTCGGCCAGTTCGCCGATGCGATCGACGGCGGCGCGGAATTCCCCGACATGCTTGAAACCGTGCAGATGGCGCGCGAGCTGGACGGCTTCGCCGCGCAATGCGACGCGCAACTGTCGATCAACGTGATGTCGGACGGCGCGCCGTGGTCGGCCAACTACGTGCAGGCCGTGGCCTCGCAGGACGGCCTGCTGCTGTCGCGCGACGGCACGCGCTTCGTCAAGCTCGACGCGAAGCAGAACCCGGTGTTCATGCTGCAGTTCGGCGACACCAACTTCCTGCGCGACGACCTGACCTACAAGGGCGGCAACATGATCACGCTGGTGCTCGACGTGCCGGTGGCCGACGAGGACATCCTGCCGTTCAAGCTGATGTGCGATTACGCGAAATCGCTGTCGGACCGGATCGGCGCGCGGGTGGTCGACGATTCGCGCCGCCCGCTGCCCGAGGCCACGCTGGTCGCGATCGAGCAGCAGCTGATGAAGCTGTACGGGCGGCTGGAGCAGGCCGGGATTCCGGCCGGTTCGCCCGTCACGCGGCGCCTGTTCAGCCAGTAACCGGGCCGGCCCGAGGAACGGGCCGGCAGGCGCGAGACAGACGGTGCGCAAGCGCACGCCGCCTGAGATAATCCTGACTTGATTGTCACGAGAGCAAGTGCCGCCAGCATGGCCCGATCCCCAGTAGAACCGTCAACCAGCCAGCCGTCCGACCGGGCGGCCTGGTTGCGCAACGAACTCGAGCGCGCGAATCACGCGTATTACGTGCTCGACCAGCCCGATCTGCCCGACGCCGGGTACGACCGGCTGTTTCGCGAGCTGCAGCAGATCGAGGCCGACCATCCCGACCTGATCACGCCCGATTCGCCGACGCAGCGCGTCGGCGGCGAGGCTTCCACGGGCTTCACGCCGGTCGTGCACGACGTGCCGATGCTGTCGCTGAACAACGGTTTCGCCGACGAGGACATCGCCGCGTTCGACAAGCGCGTGTCCGACATGCTCGACAAGGCCCCCGCCGACCTGGCCGGCACCGCCACCGATCCCGTCGAATACGCCTGCGAACTGAAATTCGACGGGCTGGCGATCTCGCTGCGCTACGAGCACGGCAAGTTCGTTCAGGCCGCCACGCGCGGCGACGGCGCAACCGGCGAGGACGTTACCGAAAACGTCCGCACCATCAAATCGATCCCCATCACGCTGAAGGGCGCGAACCCGCCTGCCGTGCTCGACGTGCGCGGCGAAGTGCTGATGTACAAGCGCGATTTCGCTCGCCTGAACGAACGGCAGCGCGAGGCCGAGCAGCGCGAGTTCGCGAATCCGCGCAACGCGGCGGCCGGCAGCCTGCGCCAGCTGGATTCGAAGATCACGGCGCAGCGGCCGCTGTCGTTCTTCGCTTACGGCATCGGCGTGCTCGACGGCGCGCCGATGCCCAACACGCACAGCGGCCTGCTCGACTGGTACGAATCGTTCGGACTGCCGGTCAATCGCGAGCGCGCCGTGGTGAAGGGCGCCGACGGCCTGCTCGATTTCTTCCGCAAGGTCGGCGAGCGGCGCGACGCGCTGCCGTACGACATCGACGGCGTGGTCTACAAGGTCAACCGGCGCGACGAGCAGGAGCGGCTCGGCTTCGTGTCGCGCGCGCCGCGCTTCGCGCTGGCCCACAAGTTCCCGGCCCAGGAAGCGCTGACTAGGCTCGTCGCGATCGACGTGCAAGTGGGCCGCACCGGCGCGATCACGCCGGTCGCGCGGCTCGAACCGGTGTTCGTCGGCGGCGCGACCGTCACCAACGCGACGCTGCACAACGAGGACGAAGTCCGCCGCAAGGACATCCGGATCGGCGACACCGTGATCGTGCGGCGCGCCGGCGACGTGATCCCCGAAGTGGTGTCGGCGCTGATGGATCGCCGCCCGGCCGATGCGGCCGAATTCGTGATGCCGACCGAATGTCCGGTATGCGGCTCGAAGATCGAGCGCCTGCCCGACGAGGCGATCGCCCGCTGCACCGGCGGCCTGTTCTGCCCGGCCCAGCGCAAGCAGGCGCTCTGGCATTTCGCGCAGCGCCGCGCGCTCGATATCGACGGCCTCGGCGAGAAGATCATCGATCAGCTCGTCGAGCAGAATCTCGTGCGCACGCCCGCCGATCTGTTCCATCTCGGTTTCGCGACGCTGGCCGCGCTCGACCGCTTCGCCGACAAATCGGCGCAGAACCTGCTCGAATCGCTCGACAAGGCGCGTCACACCACGCTGGGCCGCTTCATCGACGCGCTCGGCATCCGCCATGTCGGCGAATCCACCGCCAAGGATCTGGCCAGGCATTTCGGTTCGCTGCAGCCGATCATCGACGCCACGCCCGAGCAACTGCTCGAGGTCAACGACGTCGGGCCGGTGGTGGCCGAATCGCTGCACCAGTTCTTCGCCGAGGAACACAACATCACCGTGATCGCGCAGTTGCGCGAGAAGGTCGAATGGCCGGAAGGGCCGCCCGCGCCGCGCCAGCCGCAGGGCGTGCTGGCCGGCAAGACGGTCGTGCTGACGGGCACGCTGCCCACGCTCTCGCGCGACGACGCGAAGGCCATGCTCGAAGCGGCCGGCGCGAAGGTGACCGGCTCGGTGTCGAAGAAGACCGATTACGTCGTCGCTGGCGCCGAAGCGGGCAGCAAGCTCGCCAAGGCCGAGGAACTCGGCATCCCCGTGCTCGACGAGGACGGGATGCATCAACTGCTCAAAGGGGACACACCATCATGATTCGCGAAATCCTGAAGATGGGCGATCCGCGCCTGCTCGACGTCGCGAAGCCGGTCGACGCGTTCGATACGCCGGCGCTGCACGAACTCGTCGCCGACATGTTCGAGACCATGCACCACGCGAACGGCGCCGGGCTGGCCGCGCCGCAGATCGGCGTGGATCTGCAGGTGATCATCTTCGGCTTCGGCAACAACGCGCGTTATCCCGACGCGCCGCCGGTGCCGGAAACGGTGCTGATCAACCCGAGCGTCGAATATCTGCCGCCGGACATGGAAGAGGGCTGGGAGGGCTGCCTGTCCGTGCCGGGCATGCGCGGCGTGGTGAGCCGTTACACGAAGGTGCACTACAGCGGCTTCGACCAGTACGGCAAGCGCATCGATCGCGTGGCCGAGGGCTTTCATGCGCGCGTTGTTCAGCATGAATACGATCACCTGATCGGCAAGCTCTATCCGATGCGGATCACCGATTTCTCGAAGTTCGGCTTCACGGAGGTGCTGTTCCCGGGCCTGAATCCGAACGCCGACGACTGAGCGTGCCGGCAGCTGCCGGCACGCTCGGATGAAAAAACGGGCTCTTTTGAGTTTCGAGTGGGTGCTAAAGTGCCCGATTTGCACGCAAACGAAGGGGAGTCATGCATAGCAAGTTGTTCGAGACGGCGGTGTCCCATTCGTAGTTGAAGGTTGGGACGGCGGGGTTTCATAGATTAGGCAGACTCCCGATCATGGTCAACGCGTTTTTCGAGTGATCGATGCAGGGCGACGGCGAGGATCCAGAGGTCGT
>WNEB01000047.1 GCA_009914575.1 Burkholderia gladioli | reverse complement strand
GCGTGAGTGGCCGGGTCCATCGCTATCGCGACGCCGACATGGCGATGCGCTGGGCGGCCACCGGTTTCCTGGAAGCGGAGAAGCGCTTCCGCAAGCTCGGTGGTGCCAACGACCTCTGGATCCTCGCCGTCGCCCTGCATCGATCACTAGAAAAACGCGTTGACCATGATCGGGAGTCTGCCTAATCTATGAAACCCCGCCGTCCCAACCTTCAACTACGAATGGGACACCGCCCGACCCGCTCGACGAGGACGATTTCGCGGTCGAGGCAGGCCGCCTTGGCGTTCGTCTCGACAGAAAGGCGGCGTTGATGTATAACGCGCGCTCGTACATCAATGGCGAAGAAAATCCGCTCTCGGGCACCGCAAAATGGTTGCCGGAATTGGCCGATCGACGCCGTTTGGGGACGAAACGTTTTGTAACACACTCCCGCCCGCCGCCCGCTCATGACAGCGCTGCTTCACGAGTGGTATTGTGCGGGCTGGATCAGACTGGGATAAGTGCTGTACGCTTGCCCCGGCATGACAACCCATACCGGCTTAAACCTGTATGGGAAAGACAACGTATTGACCCCGCATTTGTCGACGGTCGATAGGAAAGTGCATATAATTTCCGCCCAAGCCGTAGGGAAGATTCACGCTCTGGCAGTGCGTCCAGCGCGTCTCCACCAGCGGCCCGAGTCGGTGTTGGAGCACATTACCGGTATTGTTTCGCGCTGTTGCTTACCTTTAACCATAAAAGGACGTGATCATGAAGAAATCCCTCCTCGTAGCTTCCCTGTTGGCCGCTGTTGCTCTCGCTGCTTGCAACAAGAGCTCGGACCAAGCTGCTTCGTCGGCTGCTAGCGACGCATCGGCAGCAGCTTCGGCTGCTTCGTCGGCGGCTGCTGCCGCTTCGGACGCTGCTTCGAGCACGGCCGCTGCTGCGAGCGACGCTGCATCGGCGGCTGCTGCTCCGGCTTCGGACGCAGGCGCATCGGCTGCTGCTCCGGCTTCGGGCGCAAGCAACTAAGCAAGACTCAGCTCACGCTGATACGAAAAACCGGCCCTGGCGGCCGGTTTTTTTGACTCTCTTGAAATTTGAGTGGGTGAAAAGGGCCGCCGGGGTACGAAAACCTACGTCGCAAAACGGTATCTTCCCACCCCTAGCCCCGCCCCAAGGCGGGGAAGTCCTCGCCGCCGGAGGGCTCGGGGGCCAGGCGGCGCAAGGCTTTGCCTGGCCCGAGCCCTCAAGCGTGCTCGTAGATTTCTCCGCATCAAGGGGTCGCTGCGCCGGGCTTCGCCCGCCCTTGACCCGGAAAAATCCACCCACTCGAAATTCAAGAGAGGCTGTTCTGCTGACTCAAATGCGCGGCCGCCAGATGCCGCAAGCGCGAACGATCGAGCGAGGCCAGGATCTCGGCGGTCGCCGCGTTGCTGAGGTGCCCGTGCGAACCGCCGATGCGCGCCTTCAGCGAGGCCGGATAGCGACCGTTGGCCAGCATCTCGACGTCGTGATTCGCTTCGAGCACGAGCGCATCGCAGCCGCTCAGGACGCTGCAGAGATGCGGCGTCGACATGCCCCGCATCGGTCAGCACGCCAAGCCGTGCACTGCCGTTGGAAAACACGCATTGAAGCGGCTCGCGCGCGTCGTGCGGAACCGTATAGGGATGGATTTCGAGATCGCCGATGGCGGTGGCGTCGCCGCCCCACATCACGTGAAGATCGACGTCGGCGGTATCGGCGCCAACCGCACGCGCGGCGCCCCAGCTCATGTAGAGCGGAATGCCGACGAAGCGCCGCGCCATGGTCAGCGCGCCGCCGATGTGGTCGCTGTGTTCGTGCGTGATCAGGATCGCGTCGAGCTCGCCCGAGGCGAGCCCGACCCGCACGAGGCTGCGATCGATTTCCTTCGCCGAGAAACCGCAGTCGAGCAGGACGCGCGTGGTGGTCGTGCCCGACGACGCCTCGACAACGAGCGCATTACCCTCGCTGCCGCTGCCGAGGCTCGTGACTCTCACACGCTCAGTTCAGTTGCGTGTGGAGCAGCGTGATGATGCGCTGCGCGTCGGTGGAGTTGTCAGCCTGGCCGTTCGCATCGACGACGGCCACCTGCGTCTTCGCGTCGCCGGTGGCGCGCACGCTGACGAAGTATTTCTTGCCCTGCTTGGCGGCCTTCGCCTGGGTATGGAACAGCTTGCCGAACAGGCCGTCGCCCTTCAGCTCGTCGGCCGAATTCGCGTAGCGGACCATGTACACGCCCTTGGCGCGATCGCGGTTGTCGACGGCGAAGTTGGTGCGGTCGAGCGCGAGGCCCACGCGCAGCCAGGCGCGATCGATGGATTCGGCCAGATCGAGCGTGGCCGTGCCGGCGCTGGTGTCGACCACGGTGGCGGGCGCCGTGGCCGGGCGCGCATCGGTCAGCAACTGCTTGGCCTGGGCATCGGTCAGCCCGAACTTCTCCATCAGCTTGGCCAGGAACACGGCTTCGAGCACCGGGTTGCGCGGTCGCTCGACCCAACGCGACGAATCGCCGCCCTGCGGCCCCGTCAGCACTTCTTCCATCGCGCTGTGCGTGATCGAGATTTCGGTCGTGCCGTTGCCGCCGCGCGTGACGAGCGTGCGGAAGCTATCGCGCGTGCCCGACGAATAGGCGAAATCGATCAGGCGACCGATCGTGCGGCGGAACCAGTCGTCCGGGATGTTCGCGCGGTTATCGGCCCAGTCGGTGTTCAGGATGCCGGTTTGCGGCGCATCGGTTTTCAGGGCGAAACCGTTGTCGGCCCAGAATTCCTTCAGTTGCGGCCACAGTTGTTCCGGCGTGCGGCCGTCGACCACGAGCCAGCGGCGATCGCCGTCGCGCTCGATGTGCATGCCGTACGGATCCTGCGCGCTCGGCTGCCCTTCGGTGGAATTGCCCGCGGTCGTCACGGCGCGCCGCGGAAGCGAACCGAGGCCGGCGTTGGTCGGCGGCGCGACGTAGGACGGGCTGACCGGCACGATCGTCAGATCCTTCGGCACGGCCAGCGGCGGCGCCGAGCCGGTCGACTTGTAGTTGACGGCATCGGGCGCGAAGTAATCGTTCAGCGTGTCGCAACCGGCCAGCGCGCCAAGCGCAAGCGCCACCACGGACGCCTGGACGGCGCGAGAGGAAAAGGCGAAATGTTTCATGAAATCCTTCGTCTTGCTAAACGCGTGACACGAGCGATGCCGGCGGGCCGGGGTGAAATCAGGTGGGTCGGGAAACACGGCCGACCGCGGGCGCGACCGTCCGGATCGGTCAAACGATGCCGGCTTCGCGCAGCGCGCCGCGCACGACATCGTGGAAGCGCTCGTCGAGCGGCGTCAGCGGCAGGCGGATGCCGCCACGAATCTTGCCCATTTTCTCCAGCGCCCACTTCACGGGAATCGGGTTCGCCTCGGCAAACAGGTGCTTGTGCAGCGACAGCAGCTTCATGTGGATTTCACGCGCGGTTTTCGCGTCGCCGGCGATCGCGGCGCGGCACAGCTCGCTCATCGCGTGCGGCGCGACGTTGGCCGTGACCGAGATGTTGCCGTGGCCGCCGAGCAGCATCAGCGCGATCGCGGTGGGATCGTCGCCGCTGTAGATGCCGAAGCCCTGCGGCGCGGCCTTGATCAGGTGCGCGGCGCGTTCGAGGTTGCCGGTGGCGTCCTTAACGCCGACGATGCCCGGCACCTCGGCGGCACGCAGGACCGTTTCGTTGGCCATATCGGCCACCGTGCGGCCCGGCACGTTGTACAGGATCACCGGCAGGTCGACCGCCTCGGCGATCGCCCGGAAGTGGCGATAGATGCCTTCCTGCGTCGGCTTGTTGTAGTACGGCACCACCTGCAGCGTGGCGTCGGCGCCGACCGATTTGGCCTGGCGCGACAACTCGATCGCCTCGGCCGTGGAATTGCCGCCCGCGCCCGCGATGATCGGGATGCGCTTGGCCGCGTGCTCCACCGCCGTCTTGACGGTCAGGATGTGCTCGTCGACCGACAGCGTGGCCGATTCGCCGCTCGTGCCGACCACCACCAGTGCATCGGTGCCTTCTTCGATATGCCAGTCGACCAGCTTGCGGAAGGCAGGCAGATCGAGGCTGCCGTCTTCGAGCATCGGGGTCACGATCGCGGGCATGCTGCCGCGGAATTGAATGCCGTCTTGGGTGCCGTTAGCCATGAAACGCAATGAAAGTAAACTCAATAAACGTCGATTGTAGCGGATTACCCGACCAGTCCGTAACGCGGGAATCCGTCCCCCTGCTCGCGCACCGCGCAGATTCGCTGGACGAAGGCAGGCCGCCCTTCGTCGGTGAAGCCGTCCTCGAAACCGATCACGCGCAACTCGCCGCGCACGGCGTCGAGCAATTCGCCCGGCGCGAGCAGGAATGCGGGATTGGACGGTTTTCCGAGCGTTTCGTTGCCGCGCGCGAAAGTTTCGTAAAACAGGATGCCGCCCGGCGCCACCGACGACACGAGGCGAGGCAGCAACGGGCGATGCAGATAAGTTCGTGACGACCACCGTGGCGAAGCGCGCATCGCCGGTCAGCGGCCGCGGCGCGCCTTCTAGATCGGCCTCGCGCGCCTCGACGCCGCCGATGCCGGCCAGCGCATCGAGCGCGGCCGGATCGCGGTCGAGCGCCAGCACCGGATGGCCGCGCGCCGCGAACCAGCGCGCATGCCGGCCCTGCCCGGTCGCGACGTCGAGCACCGCGCCGCCGGGCGGCACCAGGTGCGACCACGCGGCGATCCAGCGCGACGGCGCGCCTGCCGCGTGCGGCGCAGCGGCGCCGGCGCTGGCCGGCGGGATCGGCATGGCGGTGGCGTTCATGCGTCGGCTCAGTTGTAGGACAGGCCCATCGCGTCGCGCACGTCGCGCATCGTCTCGACCGCGTGCTTGCGCGCCTTGTCGCAGCCGTCCGCGACGATCGCGCGCAGCAGCGACGGATCGTCCATGTACTTCTGGGCGCGCTCCAGCATCGGCTGCTGTTCGCGCAGGATGCCGTCGACCACCGGCTGCTTGCAGTCGAGACAGCCGATGCCGGCCGACTTGCAACCCTGCGTCACCCACTCGCGCGTCGACTCGTCCGAATAGACGAGGTGAAATTGCCAGACCGGGCACTTGTCCGGATCGCCACGATCGGTGCGGCGCACGCGCGCCGGATCGGTCGGCATGGTACGGACCTTCTTCGTGATGGTTTCGGCATCCTCGCGCAGGCCGATCGTGTTGCCGTACGACTTCGACATCTTGCCGCCGTCGAGGCCCGGCATGCGCGACGCCTCGGTCAGCAGCGCCTGCGTCTCGACCAGGATGATCTTGCGCGAGCCCTCGAGATAGCCGAACAGGCGCTCGCGGTCGCTCATCGACAGGCTTTGCGATTCCTGCAGCATCGCGCGCGCCTGTTCGAGCGCCTCGTCGTCGCCTTCCTGCTGATAGGCGTTGCGCAGCTCGCGATACAGCTTGGTGCGCTTGCCGCCGAGCTTCTTGGCGGCTTCGAGCGCCTTTTCCTCGAAATCCGGCTCGCGACCGTACAGGTGATTGAAGCGGCGCGCGATCTCGCGCGTCATCTCGACGTGCGGCACCTGATCCTCCCCCACCGGCACCAGCGAGCCGCGATACAGCAGGATGTCGGCCGCCATCAGCACCGGGTAGCCGAGGAAGCCGTAGGTGGAGAGATCCTTGTCCTTGAGCTTCTCGATCTGTGCCTTGTAGGTCGGCACGCGTTCGAGCCAGCCGAGCGGCGTGCTCATGCCGAGCAGCAACGCCAGCTCCGAATGCTCGGGCACCTTGCTCTGGATGAACAGCGTCGCCTGGGTCGGATCGATGCCGGCCGCGATCCAGTCGATCAACACTTCCCAGACGTTCTTTTCGATGACCTCGGGCGTTTCGTAGTGCGTCGTCAGCGCGTGCCAGTCGACCACGCAGAAGAAGCACGGATATTCGGATTGCAGCTTCACCCAGTTCTTCAGCACGCCATGGTAATGGCCGAGGTGCAGCGACCCGGTGGGACGCATGCCGGAAAAGATACGATCGGGGAACATGTTTGTGTTTTAGAAAAGCGATGCAATGGGAGACAGGATGGCCCGCACGATGCTGTAGCCGATGCCGATGCCGGGCTGCAGCCAGTACTTCGACAGCACGCCGGTCATGAGCAGCAGCACGATGATGAAGCCGTACGGCTCGATCCGCGACAGCGCGATCGATTGCCGGGGGGGCAGCAGCGCCGACAGCACGCGCCCGCCGTCGAGCGGCGGCAACGGAAACAGGTTCAGCACGCACAGCACGAGGTTCACGCCCACGCCGGCGCCCGCCATGCGCGTGCAGAACGCCTCGTCGACGTTGGCGGCGGCCAGGCCGACGGCGATCAGGCCCCACACCAGCGCCTGCACGAAATTGCAGGCCGGCCCGGCGGCCGACACCCACAGGCTGTCCCAGCGCGGATTGCGCAGGTTGCGGAACGCCACCGGCACCGGCTTGGCATAGCCGAACAGGAACGCGCCGCTCGTCAGGAAATACAGCGCGATAGGAATCACGATGGTGCCGATCGGATCGATATGGCGCGCCGGATTGAACGAAACGAGGCCGAGCGCGTAGGCGGTGTTGTCGCCGAGCAGGCGGGCGGCGTAGCCGTGTGCGGCCTCGTGCAGCGTGATCGCGAAGATCACGGGCAAGGCGTAGACGACGATCGTCTGAATCAGGTTGTCCATAGCGCGATATTGTAACAAGCGGAAAATGACGGACGCGGAAACCCGGCGGCGCGCCGCCGCATCCGGATCGGAGTCAGGCGTTCGCGCTCAGCCCGAACGGTTCGAGCGCGCCGCGACCGGCTCGCACCAGCACCGGCTCGTCACCGCTCAGGTCCACCACGGTGGACGGCTCGCGCGGGCACGCGCCGCCGTCGATCACGAGATCGACCTGCTTTTCCAGGCGTTCGCGGATTTCCTCGGGATCGTTGAGCGGCTCGTCCTCGGACGGCAGGATCAGCGTGGTGCCGAGCAGCGGCTGGCCGAGCGTCTCCAGCAACGCCAGCGTGATCGCGTGATCGGGCACGCGCAGGCCGATGGTCTTGCGCGACGGATGCGACAGCCGGCGCGGCACTTCCTTGGTGGCCTGCAGCACGAACACGTAGGGGCCGGGAGTGACCGACTTGATCAGCCGGTACGGGTGATTGTCGACCATCGCGAAATTGGCCAGCTCGGACAGGCCGCGCACCAGCAGCGACAGCAGCTGCTTGTCGTCAAGGCCGCGAATGCGCCGCACGCGCTCCACGGCGGTCTTGTCGTCGAGGTGGCAGGCCAGCGCGTAGCTCGAATCGGTGGGCATCGCGATCACGCCGCCATGCCTGACGATCTCGGTCGCCTGGCGTACCAGCCGCGGCTGCGGGTTTTCCGGGTGAATCCTGAAGAACTGGGACATGGCGTGTGTGGGGAGAAGATCGTCGCGCGCGCGTGCGTTGCGCGTCGGGGCCAGGCCGCGCCGGCATGCGCGCGGCTGCGGGGGGTCAAAGCCAGCGTTCCCAGACCGGTTTCAGATCCGGCGGCAGCGGCGGCAGGCTGCCAAGCTCGACGACGCTCTCGCCCGGCGCATGGAAATCGGAACCGCGCGACGCCTCGAAGCCGTAGCGGCGCGCGACATCGGCATATTCGCGGTACTGGTCGGGCGTATGGCTACCCGTGACGACCTCGATCGCCCGGCCGCCCAGATCGATGAATTCGCCGAACAGCGCGCCGAATTCGACCGGCGTGAACGCATAGCGGCCCGGGTGCGCGATCACGGCCTCGCCGCCCGCCTGCTGGATCCAGCCGACCGCATCCGACAGCCTGGCCCAGCGATGCGGCACGCAGCCGGGCTTGCCGTCGCCGAGGTAGCGCGCGAACACGTCCGACGTGGACGACGCGTAACCGGCCTCGACAAGGTAGCGCGCGAAATGCGTGCGGGAAATCAGGTCGGGATTCGAGACGAAGCGCAACGCGCCTTCGTAGGCGCCCGGAATGCCGATCTCGGCCAGCCGCTCGCTCATTTCCTGCGCGCGCGCGGCGCGGCCGTTGCGGGTGCGATACAGCCCGTCGACGAGCCCCGGATGCGCCGGATCGATATTGAGCCCGACGACATGCACCGTGCGCGACGCCCACGTGACCGAAATCTCGACGCCGCTCAGGTAGCGCATGCCGAGCGCCTGCGCCGCCTCGCGCGCCGCGGCCTGGCCGCCGATCTCGTCGTGATCGGTCAGCGCCCACAGCGCAACGCCCGCCGCGTGCGCGCGTTGCGCGACCTCGGCAGGCGTCAACTGGCCGTCGGAGACGTTGGAATGGCAGTGCAGATCGGCGTTCATCGTCGGAATCGGGTGCATGCGGGCATTCTACTGCAACGCCGCAATCCGGCGGTCGCGTCGAACCGGGGCCACATGCCGCACTCGACGCCGCATCCGCCCCCAATCCGGGGCGCGATCAGGCGCAGAACGCCTCGATCAGCGCCGCGACCTGCTCGGGCTGGTCGTGGTGGACCATGTGGCCCGCGTCCTCGATGGTCTTCTCGCGCCAATCGGGAAAAGCGGCGAAGCGCGCCTTGAATTCGTCCAGCGGAATCCTGCCGGCCAGGAAGCGCAGCGTCGGCGAATCGATCGCCTCGATGTGCAGCACCTTGGCGCGTACCTTCGACCACACCGCCATCACCTCGTCGAGCCGGTACAGCAGCGGGCCGGCCTGCTTGTGAGCGGGATCGGCGAGCAGACGGTAGCGGCCGTCGGCGTCGCGGCGCGACCAGTAGGCGGCCAGGAACGCCGCGCGCTCGGGCGCGAGCCGCGGGTTGGTCTTAATCAGGCGCGCGGCGACCTCGTCGAGCGAGGCATAGCTCGCCAGGCGCGGCGGCTCGCGCAGCTCGTCGAGCCAGCCGGCCAGCCGCACCGGCGCCTGCGACGCCGGCGGCGGCGCGAGGCCGAAGCCTTCGAGATCGACCACGCGGCGCACGCGCTGCGGCCGCACGCCGGCGTACAGGCACACCACGTTCGCGCCCATGCTGTGGCCGACCAGGTTGACCTCGCCATCCGGCGTGTAGTGGTCGATCAGGGCCTCCAGATCGGCCAGATAGTCCATGAACCAGTACTGGCCTCCGCCCTGGGCCGCCACCGGGTAATCGGACAGCCCGAAGCCGCGCGCATCCGGCGCGATCACCTGCCAGTCACCCGCCAGCGCGTCCACGACGAACTGGAACGACGCCGCCACATCCATCCAGCCGTGCAGCATGTAGAGCGTCGGCGCGCCGGGCCCCCCCCAGCGGCGCACGTGCAGGCGCGTGCCGCGCACGGCCACGAATTCGGAGAGGGAGTCGGTACGGGTCTGGGTCATCGCGGCCACCGAAAAAAGAATGATCGTTCGATTATATCGATGCCGACGGCCCGGCGCGACGCGCAACGCCGCGCCGAGGGCGCGTGTCGAGCCACTTCTCTAGGCGACGGCCCGTGTTCAGGCCGCGGGCGGCGGATCGCGATCCTGCGCGACCAGCGCGTCGAGTTCGATCTCGTCGAAGCCGGCGTCGCGGCGCGCCTCGAAATTGAACGGTCCGCGCAGCCGCGGCGCGTGATGGCTCTCTTGAAATTTGAGTGGGTGAAAGGGCCGCCGGGGTACGAAAACCTACGTCGCAAAACGGTATCTTCCCACCCCTAGCCCCGCCCCAAGGCGGGGAAGTCCTCGCCGCCGGACGGGCTCGGGGGCCAGGCGGCGCAAGGCTTTGCCTGGCC
>WNEB01000046.1 GCA_009914575.1 Burkholderia gladioli | reverse complement strand
TCGAGCAGTGGTGCACCAACGTCATGCGCTCGAAGGTCGAGCCGATGAAGGACGTCGTGCGCATGATTCGCAAGCACTTCGCCGGCATCGTGGCCTGGACGCAGACGCGTCAGACCAACGGCTTCCTGGAAGCCATCAACGGACTCTTCCAGGCCGCCAAGCGAAAGGCACGCGGATACACCAACCTCACGACCATGCGGACCGTGCTGTTTCTGATCGCCGGCAAGCTCGACTTCTCGAACATCAACCCGCATGTCGCGTAATCCACTCATTTTTCAAGAGAGCCATAAAACCAACATGAATGACGTTGGCAACATTCACGCAAACGATTGCGCGAAATGACAACTTTAGGCGGCCAGCGCCGCATGAGCGCCGGCCGCGTCCGCTCGCGTCGGTCAGGCGAACCGGCGGCTCAGGGCGTGCCGCTGGTGCTGCCGCCCGTGCCGCCCGTCGGGCGGTTGGCTGCCGTGCCGGCCGCAGCCACGGTCGACAGCAGTGCCGCGGACGGCGTGCCGGCGCTCGTGAACGCGCCCGCCGCCTGCAGTGCGTCGAGGTCGGCGTCGGCACCCGGCTGACCCGGCGTGAACGCCGTCGTCAGGAACGCCGAGGTCGACAGCGTGATGTTGAACATCGACTTCAGCACCGTCGCCACGCCGCCCTGCGCGGCGCTCAGGTTCGCGCTGTTGGCCACTGCGCTCTGATAGGCCGTGTTCGACCCGAGGCCGCCGAGCAGGCCGTTCAGATCGGTGCCGAGTTCGCCGGCGAGATAGACGAGCATCAGTTCGGTCAGCGGCGTCACGTTGAACGTGCCGCTGCCGTTCGCGAGCGAGTGCAGCGTGGCCGTGCCCGTGCTGCCCGTGATGGCGCAAGTCCCGGAGAACGCTAAGCTCACCGTGAACGCGCCGGTGGCCGTGGCCGTGCTCGCGCCCGTGCCCTGCGCGCAGGCCACCGTGATCGACGCGTTCGCCATCGCCGCGCCCACCGCCGCGGTGCCGCTGATCTTGCCCGAGGCCGTGGTCGAGGTCGTGACCGGCCCGCCGCCGCTGTCCCCGCCGCCGCCGCAAGCGGCCATCAGGGCCATCGCGACGACGCCCGGCCCCATCCACTGCGCGGCGCGCAGCTTCCTAACGCGTGTTTTCATCGTGGTTCTCCGTGGTCTCGTGAATCGTCGTGCCGACCGCGCGCGGCGCGAAACGTCGAGGGAGACGTTCGCACCGCGCGCGTCGTGTGGTTTCAGGGTTGCGGCGCGGCGGCGGACGGCGCCGCCGTCGCGATCTGGTTCGTTGCATTCGCAACGAGCGCTGGTAGGTTCTGCCCGGGCGTCGTCTGCTCTGCGTCTGCGGGTCCGGCTTCGCGGCCGGCGTCTTGCGCGTGGCGGCAGCGTCGGGCGCGGCGTAGCGCTCGTAGGCGTCGCGCATCCGGTAGAGCTGCGTCGCGAAATACCCGGCGCTGAAGCGGCCCTGGTTCAGCAACAACTGCTGCGTATCGTAGCCGAAGTCGAGGCTCTGCGCGCCGTCGGTCGCCAGGTAGTTGGTCGAGCCCACGCGCGTGCGGAAATTCAGGTCGAACTGCGATGTGCCCGCCACCTCGGCCAGGCCCGGCTTCATGCCCTGACGCGGCGTGAGCGGCAGGCTGACCGACGCGCCGATAAGTGAGCCGTGACCGCTGTGCTGCGCCTGGAAGCTGAACGCGACGTCGTCGAACCAGCGTGTGGCCACCACCAGCGGCCCCTTGTCGCCACCCACGTAGCGCGCCACGCACGCCTCGATCCACAGCTTCCAGGCCGGCTGCACCCAGCGATAGGTCAGCGAGGCGTTCTTCACGTCCGGCAGCGCGTCCTTGCCCGGCTCGCGGCGCAGGTAGGCCAGCTTCAGGCGCACCACGTCGGGCCGGCCCGGCACGAACGCCGTCGTCTCGTTCTCGACGCCGAGGTATTGCAGATCGAACTTGCCCGCCGCCGTGACGTTCAGCACGCGCGGCGCGATCCAGAAGCTCTGGGCCTGCGCGGCGGCATCGGCGATGCCGCCGCGCAGGCGGTACGCGCTGTAGAAGCGGTCGTTGTCCATGTTGCGGCTGTTGGCGAGCGGCGCGATCGCGCTCGCGTAGAACTCAGCGCCGCGCCAGAGCGGCACGAACGCGCGCACCTGGGCGCCGACCGAGTAGTCGAAGTTGCCGTAGTCGGTGCCGTACAGATAGTTCGTGACCGGTGCGATCTCGAAGCGCACGTAGCTGTGGCGGCCCGTCTTGGCCGACCAGTCCACGCTGGCCGAATCGTAGGTCGGGCGCATGCGCATCGACAGCGACGCGCTCGCCGTGGTCGGCGCGCCGCATACGCGCCGCGATCCACGCTGACTTCGGCCATCGCCGCGTTCGCCTTGCGGATCACCACGCGGATCGTGTCGATCTCGCCGCCCGCGTGGCGCACGGCGATGCCGAGCGCGATGCCGAGCGCGTCGGCCTCGTTCTGGTTGTAGCGATGGTTTTCGTATTCGACCACCAGGTCGTGGCCGACAATGCCCGCGCGGTCGCGTTCGAGCCTGGCGTCCGACAGCGCATCGACGATCGCATCGAGCGAGGTCGGCCCGCTCGTCACCGGCGCGATCGCGCCGACGCGCTGCATCGCGGCGCGCGCATTGATCTCGCCGGACGGCGCGGGATGCAGCGCGGACCAGGCGACGACCGGCAGCAGCAACGGCGTGCCCGCCCTCGCCGCGGCGGGATCGGCGGCGGCGACGCCGGCGGACGCGCTGGCCTCGGAATGCGAGGCCGCGTTCGCCGCCGCGTCGTTCGAGGCATTCGAGGCATTCGAGGCATTCGAGACGTTCGAGACGTGCGAGACGTGCGAGACGTGCGAGACGTTCGAGACGTTCGAGACGTTCGAGACATTGGCGACGCGCGCCGCCGCATCGTCGGCCGCTGCCTGCCGCGCGTCGCACAGCGCGTTGGCGCAATGCGCGGCGTCGAAGCGCCTGCCGAGCGGAACCTGGATGCCGACCGAGAACGACGTGCGTTCGGCCACGCCGTGCGTGTCCTTCAGCGAACGCATCAGCGTGGCGACCACGCTTGCGTCGGCCAGCCAGCGGATACCCGGCGAGTGATAGCGAATGCCCGCGTAGGGCGCCTGCGAATCGTGCTCGACCAGCAGCGACAGGCCAGTGTTGAAGACGCTCAGCTCCGCGCCGCCGAACGCACCGTCGAGCCGGTCGCCGCTGCCGTAACCGACCGTGAACGTCGCCGGACCGAGCGCCTGCGAGATCACGCCGTATTTCGCGCGGAAGAAATGCGTCTGGCCGCCGATGTCGTTGATGCCGAACGCGATGTCCGGCTGATAGCGGAAGAACTTCGGCACCGCCACCTTGAGGTTGGCCATCAGGTGACGCACCACGATCGATTCCGCGCCCGGAAATACCGGTCGCACGTTGCCCGTATAGTTGACCAGCCCGCCCGTCGCCTCGACGTACGGCAGGATGCCGATGCCCGCCCACGCGATGTCCGACTTGCTGGCCGTGCGGCCGAAGCGCGGATCGATGTAGTCGTTGTACTGGCCTTCGAACGTGCCCTGCGGCAACGTGAAGCCGTACGGAATCACCAGCCCGCCGCTCGGACCGAGCGCCGACAGCGCCGGCTCCGCCGCCGTCGCGGCGCTGGCCGCGAACGCCTGGATCGCACCCAGCGCGAATACCCCGAGGCCGCTGCCGGCCATCTTCTTTCGATTTTTGTAGGTCATTGTTGTCGCTATCGTTGACGTGTGATCGCCGCTGTGTCGCCCCCGCTCACCGTCGACGCGCGCCGCCCCCGCCGCGACAAACCGCACGCGGTCGCCCTGCATCCGGTGGACGGCTGCAAGGACACACGGCTCGATACCTGGTGAACCACGCCCGGCACCCGGGCGCGGACGACATTCCCCCTGCACCGCACCCGCGCCAACCGCGCGAGGCATCGCTGCAGTCCTGCTGTCAGACCGCCGCTGCGGCGTCCATCCCCCGACCACACACGCGACGCTGCAATGCAGCAAGAAGCGTTCCAAAATCGAAAGATTGCTTACGAATCCGCAATGCTGAAATTTTTCGTTTCCGAAAGAGGGTCGGACGGTGAGGGATTGTGGAAATGGGGCCGGCGCGACGGGATGCAGACGGCGGCCGTGTTCCGGTTACGTGACGTTCGAGACGGACGTTACGGGCGGGCGGGTGACATCGAGGGCGAGGAGCCACGATGGGCGTGCGTCATAATGCTTGCCCTCTCTCACTCATCAGACGGAAGGCCAGGCCATGTCGACGCAAGCAATGCTGTATACGGAAATCGAGAGCAGCATCCGGGACAGCGGGACGGTGTGCTTCGAGATCGACGGGATCCCGATCACGTTCGACCTGGCGAACCGGCACGAGCGTTACTACGCCGCATCGTTGCTGCTGAAGATCCGATACCCTCAGGGCGACGTCGACCGCGCGCTGTTCCAGCGCTTCGTCCGGGCCGGGGATCAGGTGCTCGACGCCGGCGCGAATATCGGCGTGACCGCGCTCGAACTGCTTAAAACCGGCGCGCGCCGCGTGATCGCCGCCGAACCGATCCCCGAGTTGTTCGCCCGACTCGCCGCCCTGCCCACCGATCGCGTGGTGGTCGTGTCGCAGGCCGTGTCGTCCGCGTCGGGCTCGGCAACTATGACCGTGTCGCTCGCGCACAATCAGGGATCGAGCCTGAAGGACGAAGTGCTGGCGCTGTTCCCGTTCATCTTCGGCGATACGCATCGCACGATCGACGTACCGACCACCACCATCGACGCCCTGCGCGCCGAGCACGGCGCCTTCGACCTATGGAAGCTCGATATCGAGGGGGCGGAGGCCGGCTGAGCGGTGCGGCCGATACGCTCGCGCAATGCCCGCCGCGCGTCGTCATCGCCGAGTTGTACGGCGAACTGCGACATGTATTCGCCGAACGTTTGAAGGCGACGCATCCGTACGGGTACCGCGCACTTCTGCGCAAGTCGGATTACGGGCTGGAACTCGTGGATATCCATGCGGAGCCGGGCGAGGATCACCATCACACCAGCCCGATGTTTGCGTTTTGCCGGGAAGCGGCTGGTTGAGGGCGCGCTTCGCGGGCGCGGCGCCGTAGAGCGTGAAGCGCGGCTCGCCCTGCGGCCGTTTTACGCTCGACCGAACGGCCAGCCCCGCGAACGCCCGCCGCCCCTGCTGGTAAACTCCACGACCAAAGCCACTTCGCCTCTCTTGAATTTCGAGTGGGTGGATTTTTCCGGGTCAAGGGCGGGCGAAGCCCGGCGCAGCGAACCATTGATGCGGAGAAATCTACGAGCACGCTTGAGGGCTCGGGCCAGGCAAAGCCTTGCGCCGCCTGGCCCCCGAGCCCGTCCGGCGGCGAGGACTTCCCCGCCTTGGGGCGGGGCTAGGGGTGGGAAGATACCGTTTTGCGACGTAGGTTTTCGTACCCCGGCGGCCCTTTTCACCCACTCAAATTTCAAGAGAGCCGCCACTTCAGCCTGTCAAATGAGCACGCAACCCGCCGACGTCACCGCGAACCACACGCCGATGATGCAGCAGTACCTCCGCATCAAAAGCGAATACCAGGATACGCTCGTCTTCTACCGGATGGGCGATTTCTACGAGCTGTTCTACGACGACGCCGAGAAAGCTGCGCGCCTGCTCGACCTGACGTTGACGCAGCGCGGCGCGTCGGCTGGCAATCCGATCCGGATGGCCGGCGTGCCGCATCACGCGCTCGAGCAATATCTCGCGAAGCTCGTGAAATTCGGCGAATCGGTGGCGATCTGCGAACAGATCGGCGATCCGGCCACCTCGAAAGGCCCGGTGGAACGCAAGGTGGTGCGCGTCGTCACGCCCGGCACGCTGACCGATGCGGCGCTGCTGTCCGACAAGGCCGACGTGTTCCTGCTCGCGCTGAGCCTCGGTCACAACAAGCGCGGCGCAGTCACCAACGTCGGCCTCGCGTGGCTCAACCTGGCGAGCGGCGCGCTGCGCCTCGCGGAAATCGCACCCGACGAACTCGGCGCCGCGCTCGAACGCATCCGCCCCGCCGAAATTCTCGCAGCCGACGCCGCCATCGAGGCCGTGCCGCCCGGCGCCGGCGCGGTCACGCGCGTGCCGGCCTGGCACTTCGACATCGCCTCGGGCACGCAGCGCCTCTGCAGCCAGCTCGACGTCGCCAGCCTCGAAGGCTTCGGCGCGCATTCGATGACGAGCGCCTGCGGCTCGGTCGGCGCGCTGCTGCTCTACGCGGCGTCCACGCAGGGCCAGCAATTGCGCCACGTGCGCAGCTTGAAGGTCGAGACGGAATCCGAATACATCGGGCTCGATCCAGCCACGCGCCGCAATCTCGAACTGACCGAAACGCTGCGCGGCACCGAATCGCCCACGCTCTATTCGCTGCTCGACACCTGCTGCACGACGATGGGCAGCCGCCTGCTGCGCCACTGGCTGCATCACCCGCCGTGCGCCTCGGTGGCCGCGCAGGGCCGCCAGCAGGCCATCGGCGTGCTGCTCGAAGCCGTCGGCGAGGCGAACCTGGAAACGCTGCGCAGCGCGCTGCGCCGGATCGCCGACGTCGAACGCATCACCGGCCGCCTCGCACTGCTGTCGGCGCGCCCACGCGATCTGTCGAGCCTGCGCGACACGTTCACGTCGCTGCCCGAGTTGCGCGCGCGCATCGCGCCGATCGCGCAGCAGGCCGACGCGCTGGCCCGCCTCGAAGCGGCGCTCGAACCGCCGGCCGGCTGCGCGGATCTGCTGACGCGCGCGATCGCCGCGGAACCGTCGGCGATGGTGCGCGACGGCGGCGTGATCGCGCGCGGCTACGACGCCGAGCTCGACGAGCTGCGCGACATCTCCGAGAACTGCGGCCAGTTCCTGATCGATCTCGAGGCGCGCGAGCGCACCCGCACCGGCATCGCGAACCTGCGCGTCGAGTTCAACAAGGTGCACGGCTTCTATATCGAAGTCACGCGCGGCCAGACCGACAAGGTGCCCGACGACTACCGCCGCCGTCAGACGCTGAAGAACGCCGAGCGCTACATCACGCCGGAACTCAAGACGTTCGAGGACAAGGCGCTGTCGGCGCAGGAGCGCGCGCTGGCGCGCGAGCGCTCGCTTTACGACGCGCTGCTGCAATCGCTGCTGCCGCATATCGAGGAATGCCAGCGCGTGGCCTCGGCGCTGGCCGAGCTGGACCTGCTCGGCGCGTTCGCCGAACGCGCCCGGGCGCTCGACTGGGTGGCACCGCGCTTCTCCGACGAAATCGGCATCGATATCGAGCAGGGCCGCCACCCGGTGGTGGAAGCGCAGGTCGAGCAGTTCATCGCGAACGACTGCCGGCTCGCCAACGAGCGCAAGCTGCTGCTGATCACCGGCCCGAACATGGGCGGTAAATCGACCTTCATGCGTCAGACGGCGCTGATCGCGCTGATGGCCTACGTGGGCAGCTACGTGCCGGCGAAATCGGCCTGCTTCGGCCCGATCGACCGGATCTTCACGCGCATCGGCGCGGCCGACGATCTGGCCGGTGGCCGCTCGACGTTCATGGTCGAGATGACCGAAGCGGCCGCAATCCTCAACGACGCCACGCCGCAGAGCCTGGTGCTGATGGACGAGATCGGCCGCGGCACCTCGACGTTCGACGGCCTCGCTCTGGCCTGGGCGATCGCGCGCCATCTGCTCTCGCACAACGGCTGCTACACGCTGTTCGCCACGCACTACTTCGAGCTGACGCAACTGCCGACCGAATTCCCGCACGCGGCGAACGTTCACCTGTCGGCCGTCGAGCACGGCCACGGCATCGTGTTCCTGCACGCGGTCAACGAAGGCCCGGCGAACCAGAGCTACGGCCTGCAGGTCGCGCAACTGGCCGGCGTGCCGCCTGCCGTGATCCGCGCCGCGCGCAAGCACCTGGCGCACCTCGAACAGCAGTCGACCGGGCGGCCCACGCCGCAACTCGACCTGTTCGCCGCGCCGGCGCCGCTGTATGACGACGAGCCCGACTACGACGCGCCCGTCGCGCGCGAAACGCCGCCGGCCGCGCCGCATCCGGCGCTCACGCGCCTGCTCGAGATCGATCCGGACAACCTCAAGCCGCGCGAGGCGCTCGATCTGCTGTACGAACTGCAAACCCTCGCCGCCCGGCAAGCGGACGATGATCTCGCCCACTGACACCCGGCCCGCGCGCAGCCCGCGCCGCAGCGTTGTCCGGCACACCGCGGCGTGGCTGCTGCTGGCCGCCGCCGCGTTCGCCGATCCGACCGGCGCGGCGCCCGCGGCCGTGGCCGGGCATGTCGCCGAGCGCGGCTTCGCGTTCGCGGTGCTGTCCGGCATGATCAACGGCCCGGTCGACGATCCCGGCATGGCGCGCATGTTCGAGGCAATCTCGCGCGATCGCGCCGTGGCGTTCGCGATCTACGACGGCAATCTCAAGGGCGCGCGCGAAGCGTGCCGCGACGGCGTCTACGACAATCGCTTCGCGATCCTCAAGGCCTCGCGCGTGCCGGTGTTCTACGTGCCGGGGCAGTTCGACTGGGCGGTGTGCGCACACAAGGAGAACGGCGGCTACGACGCGGTCGAGCGGCTCGACTATCTGCGCCAGACGTTCCTGTCGGATTCCGAATCGTTCGGCGCGACGCCGCAACCGGTCACGCGCGAAAGCGAAGTCGCGCGCTTTCACCCGTTCCGCGAGAACATCCGCTGGACGCAGGGCGATACGGTTTTCATCGCACTGAACGCGCCGTCGCCGAACAACCGCTATCTGACAGCCGGCGGGCGCAACGGCGAGTTCGAGGATCGCGCGATCGCCAATGCGTTCTGGATCGACCACGCCGCCGAATTCGCGAAGCGGCGCAACGCTCGCGCGTTGGTGATCGCGATCGAAGGCGATCCGCAGTTCGAGCGCTACGAACACGAGCGCTTCGCCTGGCTGCGGCTGAGGACGCGCACGCGAGACGGTTTTCTGGAACTGAAGCGCTCGCTCGTGAAAGCGACCGCCACGTTTCGCGGCACGATCCTCGTGATTCATGCGGGCAGCGAGGCGCTGCGCGGCGGCTTCCGGATCGATCAGCCGCTGCACGACGAGAAAGGCGAACGGGTGGAAAACCTCACGCGCATCGCGATCGCGCGGCGCGAGCGGCTCGTGCAATGGATCAAGATCACGGTGAATCCGACCGGGCGACCGATGTTCGGCGCGGGCCTGCAGGAAGTGCCGGCCAACCTGCCGGTGCCACCAGCGCTGCCGGCCACGCCGCACGAGGATGTGCCGTTGCCAGAAATGGGCGTTGTTGCATAAATCGAGCGAGATCCGTTGACGTTTACGCGCAACGGTCGCGGGGCCAGCCTCCTATCAAGTCAGATTCCAGAGTAACTGCCTAATTTTTGACAAGAAAATGCGCAAGGACATACACAAGAAAGGTGAGCCGAAGGCACGCTACCGTGTCAGGAATTGGGCGGCCTATAATGAAGGCCTGATCAACCGGGGGAACGTAACAATATGGATAGATGACGCCGTCCTTGCCAGAATACCCGATGCCATACCCACACGTGGTCGCCCGTGTCTATACGGCGATACGCTGATTCAGGCATTACTTGGCGTGAAGACCGTCTATCGACTGACGTTGCGCGCCCTGCAAGGTTTCACCCAAGGTCTGCGCGATCTGGCCTTCCCGAGCTTGCCGGTGCCGAATTACACCACGCTCTGTCGCCGGGCAAAAACGCTTGATGTCGAACTGCCGAT
>WNEB01000045.1 GCA_009914575.1 Burkholderia gladioli | reverse complement strand
GTTCGACGAGCAATTGAAGCTTGGTCGTGAAGGCGGCCAGGGCCGACGCGGCGGTCGCGTCCGGCATCTTGGCCAGCAGCACGGCGCGGCTCATGCGCTCAACGAGGACGGCCACGGACGACTTGTTTCCGGCGCCCTTGATGAGGTCGCCTTCCCAGTGGCCGGGCATGAGGCGGTCGTTGACCTCGGGCGGACGCACGTGGATGCTGACCATGTCGGGAATGGCTCCGCGCCGATCGGTGCCACGCGAGCGTGGCAGACGCTTGTTTCGGCTCTCTTGAAATTTGAGTGGGTGAAAAGGGCCGCCGGGGTACGAAAACCTACGTCGCAAAACGGTATCCTAGCCCCGCCCCAAGGCGGGGAAGTCCTCGCCGCCGGACGGGTTCGGGGGCCAGGCGGCGCAAAGCTTTGCCTGGCCCGAGCCCTCAAGCGTGCTCGTAGATTTCTCCGCATCAAGGGTTCGCTGCGCCGGGCTTCGCCCGCCCTTGACCCGGAAAAATCCACCCACTCGAAATTCAAGAGAGGCAGATTTGAGGCCGCCTCGGTAAAGAACGTCACGGAGGATCCGCCGCTAAAAAGAGAAATCGAAAAGGACAATCCCGCCATTATAAAATAACCGCCATGACAGGATGGCACCCGGGCTCCGCCCGCGCCGTCCGGCCCGCTTCCTTACTACCGACCTGCAAGCCATCTCTATGTACAAGCTCGTTCTCATCCGCCACGGCGAATCGACCTGGAACAAGGAAAACCGCTTCACCGGCTGGGTCGATGTCGACCTGACCGAACAGGGCAACAACGAGGCGCGCCAGGCCGGCGTCCTGCTGAAGGAAGCCGGCTACGCGTTCGACATCGCCTACACGTCGGTGCTCAAGCGCGCGATCCGCACGCTGTGGCACGTGCAGGACCAGATGGACCAGATGTACCGGCCGGTGGTCCACACCTGGCGCCTCAACGAACGCCACTACGGCGCGCTGTCGGGCCTGAACAAGGCCGAAACGGCTGCCAAGTTCGGCGACGAACAGGTGCTCGTCTGGCGCCGCAGCTACGACACGCCGCCGCCGGCGCTGGAGCCGACCGACGAACGCGCGCCGTTCGCCGACCCGCGCTACGCCAAGGTGCCGCGCGAGCAGCTGCCGCTCACCGAATGCCTGAAGGACACCGTGGCCCGCGTGCTGCCGCTGTGGAACGAGTCGATCGCCCCGGCGGTCAAGGCCGGCAAGCAGGTGCTGATCGCCGCGCACGGCAACTCGCTGCGCGCGCTGATCAAGTACCTCGACGGCATTTCGGATTCGGACATCGTCGGCCTGAACATCCCGAACGGCGTGCCGCTCGTCTACGAACTCGACGAGAACCTCAAGCCGATCAAGCATTACTACCTCGGCGACCAGGCCGCCATCGCCGCGGCGCAAGCCGCCGTCGCGCAACAGGGCAAGTCGAAGTAAGTGCGGGCCGCGGCGCGGCGGGCACGTCGCGACACCGGTCGCGCCCGCCAGCCGCGCGTCAGTTTCGCGCCAGCCAGCCGCCGCGCGGCGGCGCGAACCGCCTCGGCGGCGCCCGAAAACGGCGCCGCCGCGGGGCATCGCAAATTCGCGCGAACCCCGCCGCGCCGCCGTTGTCGAACCCGCTTCGTCGAGGCTTTCGCCCGCAACGGCGAAGCATCCGGACGATCGGGGATATACTTGACCGTCCTCACACCTTCAAGCCATAGCCACACGCGCTTTCCGACGCACACGATCCTATGCGAATGAAATTGAAGAATATCGGCCTCGTTGCTGCGGGCCTTGCCACCGGTGTTTTCGCGACGCTCCAGATTTCCGCGTCCGCCCAGCAAGCCACGATCACGACGCCGCTGCCGCTCGACCAACTGCGGCTGTTCGCCGAGGTGTTCGGCCAGATCAAGCGTGAATACGTCGAACCGGTCGACGACAAGAAGCTGCTGACGGCGACGATCAAGGGCATGGTGTCGAGCCTCGACCCGCACTCGTCCTATCTCGACAAGACCGACTACCAGGAATTGCAGGAACAGACTAAGGGCAGCTTCGCCGGCCTGGGCATCGAGATTTCGCAGGAAGACGGCCTCGTGAAGGTGATCTCGCCGATCGAGGACACGCCCGCGTTCCGCGCCGGCATCCGTCCGGGCGACCTGATCACGCGCATCAACGACAAGCCCGTTCGCGGCATGACGCTCGACAAGGCCGTCAAGCAGATGCGCGGCGATCCGGGCACCAAGGTCACGCTGACCATCTTCCGCAAGACCGACGACCGCACCTTCCCGGTGTCCGTCACGCGCGCCATCATCAAGGTGCAGAGCGTGAAGATGAAGATGCTGGATCCGGGCTACGCTTACATCCGCATCACGAGCTTCCAGGAACGCACCACGCCCGATCTCGCAGCCCGCCTGCAAGACATCGCGCGTCAGCAGCCGAACCTGAAGGGCCTCGTCGTCGACCTGCGCAACAACGGCGGCGGCCTGCTGCAGAGCGCGGTCGGCGTGGCCGGCGCGTTCCTGCCGCCGAACTCGGTGGTGGTGTCGACCAACGGCCAGATCCCCGATTCGAAGCAGGTCTATCGCGACGATTACGACAACTACCGCCTGCCGACCTTCGATTCCGATCCGCTCAAGAACCTGCCGGCCATCTTCAAGACCGTGCCGATGATCGTGCTGACCAACGCCTACTCGGCGTCGGCATCGGAAATCGTCGCCGGCGCGCTGCAGGATTCGCATCGCGCGCAGATCATGGGCAAGACCACGTTCGGCAAGGCCTCGGTGCAAACCGTGCGTCCGCTGACCGCCGACACCGGCCTGCGCCTGACCACAGCGTACTACTACACGCCGAGAGGCCGCTCGATCCAGAACAAGGGCATCGTGCCGGATATCCCGGTCGATCAGTTCGCCGACGGCGATCCGGACGACGTGCTCGTCACGCGCGAAGTGGATTACACGAACCACCTCGCGAACACGCAGGATCCGAACGAGAAGAAGGAACTCGAGGCACGCGAGCAGCGCCGTCTCGACCAGCTCCGCATTCTCGAAGAGCAGAACGACAAGAAGACGCCGGAGCAGCGCGAGAAGGATCGCAACCGCAAACCGGTGGAATTCGGCAGCGCCGACGACTTCATGCTCCAGCAGGCGCTGGCGAAGCTCGAAGGCAAGCCGGTTCAGGAATCGAAGTCGCTGCTGGCCGAAAGCACCTCGAAGCCGCTGACGGCAGGCGCAGCCGCGCCGTTGGCCTCGGCACCGAAGGCCACGACGCCGGCCAAGCCGGCGGCAGCCAAGCCGGCCTCGGCGACCAAGTAAGCCGGTCGCCTCGCCTGCAACGGGCCATCGCGGCGCTGCCGCGGTGGCCCGTTTCCTTTTGCGGCCCGCCCGTCGCACATGCCGGGCGGGCGCGCCGAGAACGCGCCTAAAATAGCGCCCAAGGCCAAGCCCGGCTCTCAATCCGCCCCGCGATGAACGACGAACAACTGCTCCGCTATTCCCGCCACATCCTCGTAGACGAGATCGGCATCGAGGCGCAGCAGCGCTTTCTCGATGAGCATGCGCTCGTGATCGGCGCCGGCGGCCTCGGCTCGCCGGCCGCGATGTATCTGGCGGCGTCGGGCGTCGGCACGATCACGCTGGTGGACGCCGACACGGTCGACCTCACCAACCTGCAACGGCAGATCCTGCATGTCACCGAATCGATCGGCCAGCCCAAGGTGGCGTCGGGCCGCGAAGCGCTCGCGCGGCTCAATCCGGAGGTGACGGTGCACGCCGTGGCCGAGCGTGCCGACGCGGCCTGGCTCGACGCGGTCGTGCCGCGTGCGAGCGTGGTGCTCGATTGCAGCGACAACTTCGCCACGCGTCACGCGATCAACCGCGCCTGCGCCGCGCACGGCGTGCCGCTCGTATCGGGCGCGGCGTTGCGCTTCGACGGCCAGATCAGCACGTTCGATTTTCGCGATGCGGCCTCGCCCTGCTACGCCTGCGTGTTTCCCGAGGATCAGCCGTTCGAGGAAACGGCCTGCTCGACGATGGGCGTGTTCGCGCCGACCGTCGGCATCATCGGCGCGATGCAGGCGGCCGAGGCGCTGCGCGTGATCGGCGGCATCGGCGAGCCGCTGGTGGGCCGGCTGATGATGCTCGATTCGCTGCGCATGGAATGGAACACGATGCGCATCGCGCGGCAGCCCGACTGCCCGGTGTGCGGCGGCCGGCACTGAACGCCGCGGCGTCGGCACACGGCGCGGCACGCACAAAACGAAACGGCGGCGCATCGTTCGGATGCGCCGCCGTTTTGCTTGCTGCCGCGAAAAACGCTCAGGCCGCCATGTCGGCCTTCGGTTCTGCCACCGACAGCTGCTTGAGCGCAAGCTGCACGTCTTCCGGTTCGTAGGACGCCAGCACGTCGGCCGTCGGCTTCTCAAGCGCCTTCAGGTGCGCGCGCAGGATTTCCTGCTTGACCACCAGCAACTGGCTCGGATGCATCGAGAACTCGGTCAGGCCCATGCCGAGCAGCAGGCGCGTCATGGCCGGATCGCCGGCCATTTCCCCGCACACCGACACCGGCACGCCGGCGCGCTTGGCCTCGCGCAGCGTGAAAGCGATCAGATGCAGCACGGCCGGATGCAGCGGATCGTACAGGTGCGCGACCTCGTTGTCGGCGCGGTCGATCGCCAGCGTGTACTGGATCAGGTCGTTGGTGCCGATCGACAGGAAATCGACGCGCTTGAGGAACAGCGGCACCGCGATCGCGGCGGCCGGAATCTCGATCATCGCGCCGACCCGCACGTTCGGATCGTAGGCCAGGCCCGCATCGTCGAGCTGACGCTTGGCCTCGCGGATCAGGTCGAGCGTCTGGTCGATCTCCTGCGCGTGCGCAAGCATCGGGATCAGGATCTTGACCGGCCCGACCGCCGACGCGCGCAGAATCGCGCGCAGCTGCGTCAGGAACATCTGCGGCTCGGACAGGCTCCAGCGGATCGCGCGCAGCCCGAGCGCCGGGTTCGGCGCCGTTTCGTAACCCTCGTCGTGCGCGTCGAGCGGCTTGTCGGCGCCGACGTCGATCGTGCGGATCGTCACCGGCATGCCGTTCATCAGCTCGACGGCGCGGCGATAGGCGTTGAACTGCTCCTCCTCCTCGGCCAGCGCGTGCACGTCGTTCATGAACAGGAACTCGCTGCGGAACAGGCCCACGCCCACGGCGCCGGCATCCACGGTCGTTTTTGCATCCTCGGGCAATTCGATATTGGCGAGCAGCTCGATCTTGGTGCCGCACAGCGTTTGCGTCGGCGAGAACTTCAGGCGCTGCAGCTTGCGCTGTTCGAGCGCCTTCTCCGATTGCCGGTAGGAATATTCCTCGAGCACGATCGGCGCGGGATCGACGATCACGATGCCCTGATCGCCGTCGACGATGATCACGTCGTTCTGGCGGATCAGCGCGCTCGCATGCTGCACGCCGACCGACGCCGGAATGCCGAGGCTGCGCGCGACGATCGCCGTGTGCGAGGTGCGCCCGCCGAGATCGGTGACAAACGCGCGGAACGCCTGATTCTTGAACTGCATCATGTCGGCCGGCGCGATGTCGTGGGCCACCACGATCATGTCGTCCTTGCCGCTGGCCGCGCCGCCGAGCGCCTGCGACGGCGACGGCGCGCCGGCCAGCGCCTTCAGCGCGCGCTCGACCACCTGCTCGATGTCGGCCTTGCGCTCGCGCAGGTATTCGTCCTCGATGTCGTCGAAATGGCCGACGATCACGTCGAGCTGCTCGGTCAGCGCCCACTCGGCGTTGTAGCGGCGGTTGCGGATCAGGTCGACGGTTTCCTGCACGAGCATGGCGTCGTTGAGGATCATCGAATGCACGTCGATGAATGCCGCCACTTCGCTCGGCGTGTCCTCGGTCAGGTCGGCGCGCAGCGCGTCGAGCTCGCCGCGCACGGCCAGCAAGGCCGCGCGCAACCGGTCGACCTCGGCGTCGAGCTGCTGCGCCTCGACGAGGTAGTGCGCGACGTCGAGCGCCGCCGGCGCGATCAGATACGCACGTCCGATCGCGATACCTCTCGAAACGGGAATTCCCTGCAGCGTGAACGACACGCGCACCTCCTGTGAGTCCGGTCTGCCGCGGCCCATTGCCGCGCTGCGCATATTACCCCGACTCGCGATTATAAATTCCGCAGGCCCCGCGTGGCTGCATGCGCCGCAGCATCCGCCAACAATGATCTGTTGTCTGAATAAAGAGAAATGCCGCGTGAGATCACGCGGCATTCCGGATTCCCAACCCGCCGACGGCGATGCGCCGGCAACGCCCCGGCCTTACTGGCCTTCGCCGAACTTGTCGGCGATCAGCCCGAGCAGGGCCGTCATCGCTTCCTGCTCGTCGGGGCCTTCGGTTTCGATGGTCACCGTGCTGCCGATGCCGGCCGCCAGCATCATGACGCCCATGATGCTTTTCGCGTTGATGCGCCGGCCATTGCGGGTCATCCAGACTTCCGACTGGAAGTTGCCGGCCAGCTGGGTCAGCTTGGCCGACGCGCGAGCATGCAGCCCCAATTTGTTCACGATGGTCGTTTCTTGCTGAAGCATGGTGTTCCGTTCAGGTGGAGACAGCCGGCACCCGCGCGCCGGCGGAGGGAAACCGGGCGACCGCGCGCGGCGGCTATCGGCTAATGCGTTTCGGTTTGCGGCTTGGGTTCGGGCGGAATCGGCGCGCACTCGCCGCAACCCAGGCCGGGACGCGGCGGCGTGCCGACCGCCACTTCGTGGATGCCCTTGGTCGAGCCGGCCAGCGCCTTCTCGACGAGCGTGTCGATCGGCGTGGTGCGGTAGCAGACCGAGCGCACCAGCATCGGCAGATTGACGCCGGCGAGCACGCGCACGCCGTCGATCTTCGCGAGCTGCCCGGCGATGTTGGCCGGCGTCGCGCCGTACATGTCGGTCAGCACGAGCACGCCGTTTTCCTCGCGCAACCGCGCGATTTCGGAATGGGCGTACGCCATGACTTGAGCGGGATCGTTGTCCGCCATCACATCGATGGCGCCGATGCGCGCGGGCAACCCGCCATAGATGTGGGAAATGCACTCCCGCAATGCAGTGGCGAGCGGAGCATGAGCGATGATCAGGATGCCTGCCATGTCAACTTTGCAACAATGTCGGCCCGACCGCCGGACCTGAAGCCACGAGTAGACCTACGGGGCGTGCGGGCATTGTAGCAGGCCGATTTCGGGGCCGCTCCACATTGGCGTGACTCCGCTACCGATCCGGCGGCGGGGGACCTGCGCGACCGCCGCCGGCAATACGACGATCCTCAGCCGACCAGACGCTCCAGCGCGTCGACGAACATGCCGGCCACGTCGAAGCCGGTCTGCTCCATGATCTCGCGGAAGCAGGTGGGGCTCGTGACGTTGACTTCGGTGAGCCAGTCGCCGATCGCGTCGAGCCCGACCAGCAGCAGGCCGCGCGCGGCCAGCACCGGCCCGAGCGTGGCGGCGATCTCGCGATCGCGCTCGGTCAGCGGCTGCGCCACGCCGATGCCGCCCGCGGCCAGGTTGCCGCGCACCTCGTTGCCTTGCGGAATGCGCGCGAGCGAATACGGCACCGGCTCGCCGCCGATCAGCAGGATGCGCTTGTCGCCGGCCTTGATCTCGGGGATGAACTTCTGAATCATCAGCGAGCGCTTGCCGTCCTCGCCGAGCATCTCGACGATCGAGCCGAGATTCATGCCATCGGCCTTGACGCGGAACAAGCCCATCCCGCCCATCCCGTCGAGCGGCTTGACGATCACGTCGCCGTGCTCGGCGTGGAACGCGCGCAGCCGCGCGGCATCGCGCGTGACCAGCGTGGGCGCGACGAACTGCGGGAATTCGCCGATCGCGAGCTTTTCCGAATGGTCGCGGATCGCCTGCGGGCGATTGACGATCTTCGCGCCGGCGCGCTCGGCCACTTCGAGCAGCCAGGTCGACGTGACGTATTCCATGTCGAACGGCGGATCCTTGCGCATCAGCACCGCGCCGAACGCGGTCAGCGCGCGCGATTCGGGCGCGGCGGCCTCGAACCACTGCGCGCGGTGCAGATCGGCCGGATCGCCGACGATCGTCACGCGCCGCACGTCGGCCTCGACCGCGCTGCCCGTCCAGGCCAGCTGCTGCGGCTCGCAGGCGTAGATCGCGTGGCCGCGGCGCGCGGCCTCGGCCATCATCTCGTAGGTCGTGTCCTTGTAGATCTTGAAGCGATCCAGCGGGTCGGCGATAAAGATAATGTCCATGCGAATCCTGTGATGTCGGGCGATGATCGGGCGGCGGCGCCTCAGACCTGGATCGCCTCGGGATCGGTCTTTTCGAGCTCGATCGACGAGGCGAGCAGGCCGAGCCGGCCCACCACGCCATACATGTAGAAGCGGTTCGGCGGTGCCGCGCCCGGCTTCGCGTGCGCGTCGGGCAGCGCCGTGTGCTCGAAGCCGAGCGGCACGTAGTGCATGCCGGGCGCGTTGAGGTTCTGGTCGCGCTCGCGCGCCGAGTGGGTGCGGTAGAAGCCGCCCACCACGTAGCGATCGATCATGTAGACGACCGGCTCGGCCACGTCGTCGCCGATCCGCTCGAACGTATCCACGCCTTCCTGCACGATCACGTCGCTGACCGGCAGCCCGGCCTTGGTTTCGGACATCTGCGCGCGCTCGAGCTTGGTCATGCCGCCGATCTCGGAGGCATCGTGCACCGTCATCACGCCGCGGCCCGCGGTGCCCGCATCGGCCTTCACGACCACTTCGGGCTTCTCGCTGATGCCGTACTCGCGATACTTGCGGGCGATCTTCTTGAGCACCGCGTCGATCGCGTCGGCCAGCGCCTCGCCGCCGTTGCCGGCCTGCCAGTCGATGTCGCCGACATGCGCGTGGTACGGATTCACCATCCACGGATCGACGCCGACCATCTTCGCGAACTTCTTCGCGACCTCGTCGTAGCAGGCGAAGTGCGTGGACTTGCGACGCACGGCCCAGCCGGCGTGCAGCGGCGGCAGCAGGTATTGCTCGTGCAGGTTTTCGAGCGCGTCGGGAATGCCGCCCGACAGGTCGTTGTTCAGCAGGATCGAGCAGGGATCGAAATTCTTCAGGCCGAGACGGCGCTGCGAGCGTTCGAGCGGCTCCAGCACGATCTTCTGGCCGTCGGCGAGCGTGATCGGCGTGGTGTCGGTGACGCTCGGATCGAGCGAGCCGAAGCGCACGTTCAGGCCGGCCTGACGCATGATCGTCGCGAGCCGCGCGACGTTTTCGAGGTAGAACGCGTTGCGGGTGGGCAACTCGGGAATGACGAGCAGGCCCTTCGCATCCGGGCAAATTTTTTCAATCGCGGCCCTCGCCGCTTGCACGGCGAGGGGCAGCACTTCCGGCGGCAGATTGTTGAAACTGCCGGGGAACAGATTGGCGTCGACGGGGGCGAGCTTGAAGCCGGCGTTACGCAGGTCGACCGAGCAGTAGAACGGCGGCGTGTGTTCCTGCCACTCGAGGCGGAACCAGCGTTCGATCGCCGGCGTCGCATCGAGGATCTTCCGCTCCAGCTCGAGCAGCGGACCGTTTAACGCCGTAACGAGATGGGGAACCATGAATCACTCGCGAACAGGAGAAAAAAGATGGCTCTCTTGAAATTTGAGTGGGTGAAAAGGGCCGCGGGGGTACGAAAACCTACGTCGCAAAACGGTATCTTCCCACCCCTAGCCCCGCCCCAAGGCGGGGAAGTCCTCGCCGCCGGACGGGCTCGGGGGCCAGGCGGCGCAAGGCTTTGCCTGGCCCGAGCCC
>WNEB01000044.1 GCA_009914575.1 Burkholderia gladioli | reverse complement strand
CGTTTGAGCCGTGCATGTTCGGCCAACTCCAAGCGTTGTGCCTGATCGTCCTGGTCGTGCCGCCGCGCCTGGGCGCGCCAACTGTACAGCTGGGCAGGCTGCAACCCCAGATCACGAGCCACCGTGGTTACCCCTTCTGTGGCCGCTCGCAACAGTGCCTGCTGCCTGAACTCCAGGCTGAACTCCTGCCCCTTTATGCCTGCCTTGCTCTTGGTCATCGTCCACCTCCTATTGCGATAGTTAATCGCTTATAGGGGTGTCCGTGAAACGGGGGCAAGATCAGTCGATGCCGGATGTGCTGGACGCTGGCCATCGGGATGTCTTTCCGGCGGACGAGGGGGAATCGGTAGCCGAGGCGTTCGCGCCGGCGAGCGCGGGCTATGCCGGCCTGTACGCCGCCGTGCAGGATGCCGATTGGATGATGCAGAGCGCGTCGCAAACGGCGTTCGTGCATTGACCGGCACAGGTGGCCCGGCCTTCGCCAACGCGAAGGCCGGGCCATGCCGCTTTCGCCGGTGTTATCGCAGGATCAGTTGCAGTTGTTCATCGGCGTGTTCCTGCGGCGCCGTCGCGAAGCCGCTGCCCGCGTAGCGGTGCCAGCGGCCGAGCACGTACGAGATCAGCAGGCTCGCGCGCGTCGCCGGGTCGTAGCCGACCGGCAGCGTCGCACCGGCGCCTGGCGTACCGCCTTCGCGTGCGTTCGATTCGAGCAGCGCGACGCGCAGGCATTGCCGCACCGACGCCTCGACGCGCTCGATCATCCGCTCGATGCGCTCGGCCAGCCGCTCGTGCTCGCCGACCAGCGCCTCGCCTGTCAGCACGCGCGTCATGCCGCGATTCTTCGCCGCGAAGCCGAGCAGCATCAGCGCGATCGCGCGGGCCTGCAGCACGCCGTCCGGCTCTTTCTCGACGATCTGGTTGATCAGGCCGAAGAACGTGCTCTCGATGAACTCGATCAGGCCTTCGAACATTTGCGCCTTGCTGGCGAAATGGCGGTAAAGCGCGGCCTCGGAGATGTCGAGCCGCGCCGCGAGCGCGGCGGTGGTGATTTTTTCGCGCTTCGGCGCTTCCAGCATGGCGGCCAGCGTCTGCAGGATCAGCACGCGGCGTTCGCCCGGCTTCGGGCGCGTGCGGCTGCGCTCGCCTGCGCTCCCGGTGGCCGGGGCGCTGGCGGCGGTGGTCTCGTCGTCGTTTACGACCGCGTCGCGCGGGTCAGTCGGTTGCATTTTTGTCGCCCCGATCGTGTGCTCAGTCGCAGCGATTGTAGCGAAGCAATACGACGGTCGACATAGTGCGGCTTGCCGACGCGGGGCAGATGCGCGGGCAGATGCCCGGTGATCCAGATGGTGCGGATGCCGAGCCGCTTGTAGCGCTTGAGGTGGCTGCGCGTGTCCTCGACGAGGATCGCGTCGGCCAGCGAAGCATGCGCGTCGCGCATCGCCTCGCGCAGCATCGACGCATCGGGCTTCGCTCGCCAGGCGCGGCGGCCGCGCATGTGCTCGATCGCGATCACGCGCTCGAACAGCCGCTCGATGCCGAGTTCGGCCAGCACCGCGCGCGCGTAGCGCTCGGGCGCATTGGTCAGCACGATCTTGCGGCCCGGCAGGGCGGCGATCCGGCGCGCCAGCCCGCGCTCCGCGCGCAGCATCGACGGCAGATCCGCGAAGGTGTGCACCACCTTGAGGAAATCGTTCGGATCGATCGGATGATGGCGCGCCAGCCCCAGCAGCGCCGCGCCGTAGCGCCGCGTGTAGAAGGTGCGCAGATGATCGGCCTGGGCGCGGTCGACCTGGAGGCTGTCGATGATGTACTGCGTCATCACGGCGTTGATGGCCGGGAAGATCGCGTGCGAGGCGTGGTGGAGCGTGTTGTCGAGATCGAACAGCCAGACCGGCCGCCCGGCGAGCGGCCGGGTGCGGCGCACCCGGCGCGACCGGGCTGGCGCGACCGCCGCCAGGGCCGGCTCCGGCCCCGGCTGGCTTGCCGGGCCGGCGGGGAGACGCCCGCTCAATGCGAGCGGATCATCGTGCCGAACGGTTGTTCGGTCAGGATTTCGAGCAGCACGGAGTGCTCGATGCGACCGTCGACGATGTGCACCGACTTCACGCCGCTCTTGGCGGCGTCGAGCGCCGACGAGATCTTCGGCAGCATGCCGCCCGAGATCGTGCCGTCCTCGAACAGCGCGTCGATCTCGCGCGCCGACAGGTCCGTCAGCAGGTTGCCTTCCTTGTCCATCACGCCCGGGATGTTCGTCATCATGACGAGCTTCTCGGCGTTCAGTACCGTGGCCAGCTTGCCGACCACCAGGTCGGCGTTGATGTTGTACGACAGGCCGTCCTCGCCGAAGCCGATCGGCGAGATGACCGGGATGAACGCGTCGTCCTGCAGCGCCTTCACCACGGCCGGGTTGATCGCCTCGACCTCGCCCACCTGGCCGATGTCGATGTACTGGCCGGGGTTGTCGCGGTCCGGCATCATCAGCTTGCGCGCGTGGATCAGGCCGCCGTCCTTGCCCGTCAGGCCCACCGCATGGCCGCCGAAGTGATTGATCAGCGTGACGATGTCCTGCTGAACTTCACCGCCCAGCACCCACTCGACGACTTCCATCGTTTCTTCGTCGGTGACGCGCATGCCCTGGATGAACGTGCCCTGCTTGCCGATCTTCTTGAGCGCCGTGTCGATCTGCGGGCCGCCGCCGTGGACGATCACCGGGTTGATGCCGACCAGCTTCAGCAGGATCACGTCGCGCGCGAAGCCCTGCTTCAGGCGCTCTTCCGTCATTGCGTTGCCGCCGTATTTGATCACCACGGTCTTGCCGTGATAGCGGCGAATATACGGCAGCGCCTCCGCGAGGATTTCGGCTTTCAGCGTGGGAGCGGTCTGCGTGAGGTCGAGAGGATCGGACATGGCTCAGACTCGTGTTCGGGGGCGGTTGTTACTGAAACGGGACGGGCGAAACACGGTGAATTGTACACAACTGGCGCAGTGCAGCATGCGGTTTTGGGCATTTTGGCCTTTCGGCCGAAGCGCGCGGTCGATCAGGTTTTGCGCAAATTTTGTGCGACAAAAGGGCGCGATCGGAGGCGGCCAAGCAAGGCAATGGCGGGCGGTCGCGCTATGCTTGCCGGATTCCCTTCCCGAGCCGCTCGCGCGACCATGCCACGCTCCGCAACTGCCGTACCTGCCCCGCGGCGCTGCCCGCAGTGCACCGCCGCGTTCGATTGCGGCGCGGGCGCGCAGCGCGGGGCCGCCACCGAAGCCGAGCCATTCGCCTGCTGGTGCGCCGCGCTGCCGCCGCTGGTGGATCCGGCCGGCCCGTGCCTGTGCCCCGAATGTCTGGCGGGCGCGCTCGCCAGGCAGGCTGCGGGTCGGGTCGGCAAGGGCCAGGGCGATCCGACAGAGTAAACTGCGCCGATCATGCAAAGAATCACCACCACCGGCCGCGTCAATCTCGGCAACCTGTTCTGGCTGCGCACGCTGGCCATCGTCGGCCAGCTCGTCACGATCGCCGTGGCGCAAGCCTTTTTCTGCGCGAACCTGCCGTTGCCGGCCATGCTGAGCGTGATCGCGCTCGAGGTCGTGTTCAACGGGCTGACCTGGCTGCGCGTGCTGCGCGCCCGCCCCGAAACCTATTTCGAGCTGATGGGCCAGCTGTGGGTCGACATCGGCGCGTTCACGGCGCTGCTGTTTTTGTCCGGCGGCACCACCAATCCGTTCGTCTCGCTGTACCTGCCTTCGCTGGCGATTGCCGCCGCCGTGCTGCCGTGGCACCTGATGGTCTGGCTCGCGGCGTTCTCGGTGGCCTGCTATTTCGCGCTCGGCTTCAATTCGGTGCCGCTCAATCTCGACAATCCGGCCAACCTGTTCGACTACTACCGCGCCGGGCAGGGCGTGAACTTCATCGTGTCGGTGGGCCTGATCGCCTGGTTCGTGGCGCGCATGTCGAACGCGCTGCGGCAGCGCGACGCAGCGCTCGGCGAGGCGCAGCAACGGCTGCTGCGCGACGAGCGGGCCGTCGCGCTCGGCGTGCAGGCGGCCACCGTGGCCCACGAAATGGGCACGCCGCTGTCCACCATCGCGATGCTGACCGAGGAATTGCGCGACGCGGCGCGCACCGATGCCGGGCTGGCGCCGTACGACGCCGACCTCAAGGTGCTCGAAGAGCAGATGACGCAGTGCACCTCGGCGCTGGCGCGGCTGCGCAGCCGTGCCTCGGGGCCGGCCACGCGCGAGAACGTGGCCAACTGGCTGGACACGTTCGGTCGTCACTGGCGGCTGCGCCATCCGCATGTGCAGTTCGAGCAGATCGGCGCGGGGCCGTCCGGCGCCGATCTGGAGGATACGGTGGCGATCGGCCAAATCCTCACCATCCTGCTCGACAACGCGGCCCGCGCGAGCCGCGACCGCGTGACGCTGCAGGCGCGGCTCACGCGTCAGTCCGACCGCGACACGATCGTGTTCGAGGTGGTCGACAACGGGCCGGGCATTCCGCCGGCCCTGCGCGAATCGCTCGGCACGGCGCCGGTGGACAGCACCCAGGGCGGCAATGGCGTCGGCCTGTATCTGGCCTTCAGCGCCGCCGCGCGGCTGGGCGGCACGATCGAATTGCTCGATGCCGCGCCGCGCGGTACGCGCGCGCTGCTGCGGCTGCCCGCGCTGCGCGGCGCCGCGTCTCCGGCGGAACCCGTGCCGGCCCCTTAACCTTTCGCTGAAACAAAGGAGAACAACGATGAGCGACAACCACTTTCTCGTCATCGACGACAACGAAGTTTTTGCCGGCACGCTGGCTCGCGGGCTCGAACGTCGCGGCTACGTCGTGCAGCAGGCCCATTCGCGCGATGCGGCGCTGAAGCTGGCGAGCGGGACGAAATTCGAATTCATCACGGTCGACCTGCATCTCGGCGAGGATTCGGGGCTGTCGCTGATCGCGCCGCTCTGCGATCTGCAGCCCGATGCGCGAATCCTCGTGCTGACCGGCTATGCCAGCATCGCCACGGCCGTGCAGGCCGTGAAGGACGGCGCCGACAACTATCTGTCGAAGCCGGCCAACGTCGAATCGATCCTCGCCGCGCTGCAGACCAACGCCACCGAAGTGCAGGCCGAGGACGCGCTCGAGAATCCGGTCGTGCTGTCGATCGACCGCCTCGAATGGGAGCACATCCAGCGCGTGCTGGCCGAAAACGGCAACAACGTCTCCGCCACGGCGCGCGCGCTGAACATGCACCGCCGCACGCTGCAACGCAAGCTGGCCAAGCGGCCGGTGCGGCAATAACGAACTTTCCGGCGCGCCGGCGCGCGGCAGCCGGCTGCGGCCTCGAAACGAAACGGGCGGCCCGCTTGCGCGGGGCCGCCCGTTTTGCTTGCCGGCGCGACGCTTACAGCACGTAGCGCGACAGATCCTCGTCCCGCGACACTTCGCCGAGCGCGCGGTCGACATAGGCCGCATCGACCGTCACCGCCTCGCCCGCGTGGTTGCCGGCCGCGAACGACACGTCTTCCAGCAGCTTCTCGATCACCGTGTACAGGCGCCGCGCGCCGATGTTCTCGGTCTTCTCGTTGACCGAGAACACGATTTCGGCGAGGCGACGGATGCCGTCGTCGGCGAACTCGAGCTTGACGTCCTCGGTGGCGAGCAGCGCCTGGTATTGCTTGACGAGGCTCGCGTCGGTGGCCGCCAGGATCGATTCGAAATCCTTGACCGACAGAGAATCGAGTTCGACGCGGATCGGGAAACGCCCTTGCAGTTCGGGAATCAGGTCGCTCGGCTTCGACAGGTGGAACGCGCCGCTCGCGATGAACAGGATGTGATCGGTCTTGATCATCCCGTACTTGGTGTTGACCGTGGTGCCTTCGACGAGCGGCAGCAGATCGCGCTGCACGCCCTGGCGCGAGACTTCGCCGCCGCCACCGCCTTCGTTGTTGCGCGACGCGATCTTGTCGATCTCGTCGAGGAACACGATGCCGTTCTGCTCGACGTTCTGCACGGCCTTGGTCTTCACTTCCTCGTCGTTGAGCAGCTTGGCCGCTTCCTCGTCGGTCAGCAGCTTCAGCGCTTCCTTGATCTTGACCTTGCGGCGCGTTTTCTTGCCGCCGCCGATGTTCGAGAACATCGAGCGGATCTGCTCGGTCATCTCTTCCATGCCCGGCGGCGCCATGATGTCCATGCCGGCCTGCGGATGATCGATGTCGAGCTCGACTTCCTTGTCGTCGAGCGCGCCTTCGCGCAGGCGCTTGCGGAACGTCTGGCGCGTGACGTTGTTGTCGTCGTTGGCCGCCTCGTTGTTCGCGCCGAAGCCCACCGCGCGCGGCTGCGGCAGGAGGATGTCGAGGATGCGATCCTCGGCGAGATCCTGCGCCTTCGAGCGCACCTTGCGCATTTCGGTTTCGCGCGTCTGCTTGACGGCGATTTCGATCAGGTCGCGCACGATGCTGTCCACATCGCGGCCCACGTAGCCCACTTCGGTGAACTTGGTCGCCTCGATCTTGATGAACGGCGCGTCGGCCAGCTTGGCCAGGCGGCGCGCGATTTCGGTCTTGCCGACGCCCGTCGGCCCGATCATCAGGATGTTCTTCGGCGTGATTTCCTGGCGCAGCGGCTCGGCCACCTGCTGGCGGCGCCAGCGGTTGCGCAGCGCGACGGCGACGGCCTTCTTCGCCTTGTTCTGCCCGATGATGTGCTTGTCGAGTTCCGAGACGATCTCGGCAGGGGTCATGGTGCTCATGTCGGCGTCCTTACTCGATCGTTTCGATGATGTGGCTGTGGTTCGTGTAGATGCACATGTCGCCGGCGATCGTCAGCGCTTTCTTGACGATCTCGCCCGGCGACAGTTCGGTGTTCTCGGCCAGCGCGCGCGCGGCAGCCTGCGCGTAGGAGCCGCCCGAGCCGATCGCGCAGATCCCGCCTTCGGGATCGAGCACGTCGCCGTTGCCGGTGATGACGAGCGTGGTGGTCTTGTCGGCCGTGATCAGCATTGCCTCGAGGCGGCGCAGCATGCGGTCGGTGCGCCAGTCCTTGGCGAGTTCGACGGCGGCGCGCGTCAGGTTGCCCTGGTGCTTTTCGAGCTTGGCCTCGAAACGGTCGAGGAGCGAGAACGCATCGGCGGTGCCGCCGGCGAAGCCGACCAGCACCTGATTGTTGTAGATGCGGCGCACCTTGCGCGCGCCGCCCTTCATGACGATGTTGCCGAGCGTGACCTGGCCGTCGCCGCCGAGCGCGACCTGATCGCCGCGCCGCACGGAAACGATCGTAGTGCCGTGATATTGCTCCATCTGCGTTCCTTCAGAGAATCCGGGGAGGACGCGGGGGTGCGGAGGCACCGCCGCCATGGCGACGCGCGGCGCAGCCGTCGGGCGCACCGCGCGTATTCAGACCATGTTAGGGCACGCGCGGCGATATCAAGAGTGGAATTCGGCGAAGCGGGGCGGGGCGCGAGATGCGCGAGGCGGCGCGGCGCGCGCCGCGGACAAACAAAAAGCGCGCGGCAAGCCGCGCGCTTTTTCGAAGCAGCGTGAGTGGCGCGGGAGGCCGCCGCGCCGGGCGGGATCAGTCGCCGAACAGCTTCTGGCGCAGCTCGCGGCGCTCTTGCGCTTCGAGCGAGAGCGTGGCGGTCGGGCGCGCGATCAGGCGGGGGATGCCGATCGGCTCGCCCGTTTCCTCGCACCAGCCGTAATCGCCGGAATCGACGCGGGCCAGCGACTGCTGCACCTTCTTCAGCAGCTTGCGCTCGCGGTCGCGCGTGCGCAGTTCGAGCGCGTGTTCTTCCTCGATCGTCGCGCGGTCGGCGGGATCGGGAACGATCACCGTTTCGCGCAGATTCTCGGTCGTCTGGCCTGCATTGCGGAGAATGTCCGCCTGCAGCTGTTCGAGCCGATTTTGGAAGAAGGCGAGCTGATCTTCATTCATGTAATCCTTTTCGCTCATCTTCAGGATTTCGGCTTCGGTCAAGAGTTTGTTCGTCATCTGCTTGCTTCTTCAATGTGCGGCAAATCGGGAGATATTGCCCGCACTTTGGGATTACCCGCAACGGCCTTTGTGATGGTTTGCCAATCATGTGCCGTGTCGGAGCCGAAAGCCTCCGGTACCGGTTCTCCGGTACCTCCTGGTGCCGGCCCGCTTGCTGCGCCATCGCCCGATATGTAGCGCATTCCGCATCCGGCTCGAGGCCGACCGGCGGTGGCGATGCCGGTGTAGCCCGATAGGTCACGCAAGAACCGGGCCTGGTACTGCCGCGTCCAGTGGGCACGTATTGTAACTGAATCGCTACGCAGTACCGCATAGGGGGAATTCCGCGGTCGTGCCGCCCGGATATCCCAAAAATATAACGGCTCTCTTGAAATTTGAGTGGGTGAAAAGGGCCGCCGGGGTACGAAAACCTACGTCGCAAAACGGTATCTTCCCACCCCTAGCCCCGCCCAAAGGCGGGGAAGTCCTCGCCGCCGGACGGGCTCGTAGATTTCTCCGCATCAAGGGTTCGCTGCGCCGGGCTTCGCCCGCCCTTGCCCCGGAAAAATCCACCCACTCGAAATTCAAGAGAGGCAATATAACTCGCTGAACGCGAAAAAGCGATGACGCGATCAAATCATGTGCCTGCCCTGTAAAAACGACAACGACACGTGCGCGCGTACGCGTTGCAAGGCGTGGGAAAGGCGGCCGGAAACGGCTCGGAGGCAGCGCCGGTACGGGCGGGGAAGCGTGCGGAAAGCGGGGGCTTGCGGCGGGAAATCGCTGCGCCGGCCAGCGCCCCTTGCGGCGCTGGCCGGATGCTCGCGATGTTATGCGAGGCAGGCGTCGAGGCCGTCGGTGATCAGGTCTTGCGGCAGATCGATGCCGATGAACACCATCTTGCTGGTCTTCTTGTCGACCGGCAGCCACTTCGCGGCCAGATCGCTGCCCATCATCTGGTGCACGCCCTGGAACACCACCTTGCGATCCACGCCCTTCATGTAGAGCACGCCCTTGTAGCGCAGCAGGCGTTCGCCGTAGATCTGCAGGATGCCGCCGAGGAAATCCTCGAGCTTGTTCGGATCGAACGGGCGATCGTTGCGGTAGACGAACGACTTGATCTTGTCGTCGTGGTGCGCGTGATGGTGGTTGTGGTGCGCATGACCGTGGCCGTGATCGTGGCCGCAATGGCCGTGGTCGTGATCGCAGTTCGCGTGATCGTGCCCATGGTCGTGACCGTGACCATGGTGGGCGTGATCGTCTTCCACCAGGAAATCCGGATCGATCTCGAGCTTGGCGTTCAGGTTGAAGCCGCGCAGGTCGAAGATTTCCTTGATGTCGGCTTCGCCGAAGTTCACCTGACGGATCGCCGCGCGCGGGTTCATGTGCATCAGGCGGTGCTTGAGGCCGGCCAGCGTGGCTTCGTCGACCAGATCGGCCTTGGTGACGAACAGGCGATCGGCGAAGCCCACCTGGCGCTGCACCACTTCGTGCTCGTCGAGCTGCGCGTTGGCGTGCTTGGCGTCAACCAGCGTGATGATCGCGTCGAGCAGGAAATCGTCGGCGATCTCGCTGTCGATGAAGAAGGTGCCTCTCTTGAATTTCGAGTGGGTGGATTTTTCCGGGTCAAGGGCGGGCGAAGCCCGGCGCAGCGAACCCTTGATGCGGAGAAATCTACGAGCACGCTTGAGGCCTCGGGCCAGGCAAAGCCTTGCGCCGCCTGGCCCCCGAGCCCGTCCGGCGGCGAGGACTTCCCCGCCTTGGGGCGGGGCTAGGGGTGGGAAGATACCGTTTTGCGACGTAGGTTTTCGTACCCCGGCGGCC
>WNEB01000043.1 GCA_009914575.1 Burkholderia gladioli | reverse complement strand
AGGCTCGGGTCGTCAGGGAAAGTGCGCTTCAGGGTAGCGGCAATCTCCTGGGGCGACCACTGGCGCTCGCGCAAGCGCTGGCAAACGACACCCCAAAGGATCGAATCGGGTGCGAGCTTCAACGGCGACCGGGCGGCTTGCCGTCGGGCGATGCGAGCCGCTTGGGCGACACGTGGGCAGTACAGGCCGTTGGTCTGCGTGTTGCGGGCCAGTTCGCGACTCAACGTCGAGGGGGAGCTCAATCGCTCGTCCCGCCAGAAATCGATTCGCATACGTTCTTCAGGTCGCAGTTGTTGGTACGTTCTCTTTGCCATTCGCGGACTTTACCGGTTGGCGAAGGTGTTGCACTTCAGATTTGAGGCCGCCCAGTTATGCTGAACAGCTTTATAAGCATCGCTAATATTGCTCGATGGATCTGATCCTGCTCCGTGCGTTCGCCACGGTGGCGCGCGAAGGCAACCTGACGCGCGCCGCCGCCCGCCTGTGCCTGACACAGCCCGCCGTCAGCCTGCAGATCAAGCATCTGCAGCAGGCGCTCGGCGTGGTGCTGTTCACGCGCACCTCGCGCGGCCTCGTGCTGACGCGCGACGGCCAGGCGCTGCTGCCGCACGCGGAGCGCGCGCTGTCGGCCGCCAACGACGTGCAACGCGCGGCCAGCGCGCTGCGCCAGGAAGTGCGCGACCGGCTGCGAATCGGCACCGTGCTCGATCCGGAATTCCTGCGTCTGGGCGGCTTTCTGCGGCAACTCGTCGAAACCTATCCCCAGATCGAGACCGAGCTGCGCCACGGCATGTCGGGCTGGGTGCGCGAGGCCGTGCGGGCGCGCGAGCTCGATGTCGGCTATTCGATCGGCTGCCCCGACGACGACGATCAGCTCGACGGCCTGCTGTTTCACACGCTCACGCTGACCCGCTACCAGTACCGCGTGATGGCGCCCGCCGGCTGGAAGGAGCGCGTGCAGCGCGCCCGCGACTGGCGCGCGCTGGCGGCGCTGCCGTGGATCTGGACGCCGCCCTCCTCGCGGCCCATCACCGGCTGCTGTCGCGCCGCTTCGCCGAGGCCGGCGTGCAACCGGTGAAGGTGGCGGAGGTCGATCAGGAGCCGTCGATGCTGGATCTCGTGAAATCGGGCGTGGGCTTGTCGCTGGTGCGCGATTCGATCGCGCTGCGCGAGGCGCACGCGCACGCGCTGGTGATCGTCGAGCCGGTCAGCGTGCCGACCGAGCTGACCTTCATGACGCGCGCCGACCGGCGCGAGGAACCGGTGATCGCGGCGGCGCTGCGGCTCGTCGAGCAACAATGGGCCGGATAGCGTCAAAGCCCCGCCAGGCAAGGATGTGTATTCGAATTTCCGGGAATTTCCTCACATTTCGCGGCGGCCGTTTTCCTGGCCTTTCGGTCGGCGTCAACCCACGGACCCCGACTTTTTGCTAGATTCTTCCTCCCACCCAAGCGATTCGATCGCCCAGACCGAGGAGAACTGCATGGCACGCAATATCGGCCTCTCTTGAATTTCGAGTGGGTGGATTTTTCCGGGTCAAGGGCGGGCGAAGTCCGGCGCAGCGAACCCTTGATGCGGAGAAATCTACGAGCACGCTTGAGGGCTCGGGCCACAGGCAAAGCCTTGCGCCGCCTGGCCCCCGAGCCCGTCCGGCGGCGAGGACTTCCCCGCCTTGGGGCGGGGCTAGGGGTGGGAAGATGCCGTTTTGCGACGTAGGTTTTCGTACCCCGGCGGCCCTTTTCACCCACTCAAATTTCAAGAGAGCCCAATATCGAGATCAAGGCCCGCGTCAGCGACTTTGACGCGCTGCGCGACAAGGCGGCATCGCTCGCCACCGAAGCCCCGCTGTTCTATCGTCAACAGGATTTCTTCTACGATGTGCCGCGCGGTCGGCTCAAGCTGCGCCGCTTGGACGACAACACGCCGCCCGAACTGATCTTCTACCAGCGCGACGATCGCGACGGCCCGAAGGTGTCGTACTACACGCGCAGCACCGTCACCAACCCCGAAGCCATGCACGCGCTGCTGGCCACCGGCCTCACCACCCGCGGCATCGTCAGCAAGGAGCGGCACGTTTATCTGGTCGGTCGCACGCGCATCCACCTGGATAGCGTCGACGGGCTCTGCGATTTCATCGAACTGGAAGTCGTGCTGGCCGAGGGCGACGAGGAAGCCAGCGGCGAGGCCGAAGCGCACGAGATGTTCGCCAGGCTCGGCGTGCCGACCGAGGCGCTGGTGGCCGTGGCCTATGTGGACCTGCTGGCCGCGCCGGAGGCGGAAGCCTCCTGAGCCTGTGCGACCGGCATCGGCCGCGAGGCAAAGGCCGGGCGGGGCCGCCGCGCTCAGGCGGGCGCGGCGCCCGGCTCCAGGTGCGACAGCGGTAGCGGCCGGTTGCGCTTGAAGGTGGTCAGCACGATGTTCGAGCGCACGCTGTCCACGCCCGGCACGCGCATCAGCTTCTTCATGACGAACGACGACAGCGCGTTCAGGTCCGGCGCCACGATCCGCAGCAGATAGTCGGCGTCGCCCACCACCGCGTGGCATTCGAGCACCTCGGCCAGCACGTCGATCTGCTGCTGGAACTCCTCGATGATCGAATCGCCGTGATGCTTGAGCTTCAGGCTCGTGAACGCGGTCACGCCGAACCCGAGCCGTTCGGGTCGCAGCACCACGCGATAGCCGTCGATCACGCCGGCCGATTCGAGCCGCTGCAGGCGGCGGCCGATCTGCGACGGCGACAGCGGCACATGCTCGCCAAGCTGCTGATGCGTGGCGCGACCGAAGCGCTGCAGCACGTCCAGCAGCGCCAGATCGAAGTGATCGAGTTCCAACATGAAGATTCTCAGCGTGAATTGTGATTTCCATGCGCGATTATCGCATTAACTCGCGATTCTACGTCGAGATTGCGCCATTCCAGCGCGTTATCCGCTCTACACTGGCATCCGTCGTCACCGATCGAACAGAAAGCCAGTCATGTCCACCGTCGTCACCGCGAAACTGCAGGAGCAGTTCGACGCGGGTCTCGAAACCCGCGCCGATTTCACGATCGATCAGCCGCTCGACCGCTACGGCCCGGTGGATCACGCGGTGTGGGCGAAACTCTATGCACGCCAGACGGCGCTGCTCGAAGGCCGCGCGGTCGACGCGTTCGTGGCCGGCATGAAGCGCCTGACGCTGCCGGCCGATCGCGTGCCGTCGTTCGAGGACGTGAACCGCCAGCTGAAGACCGCCACCGGCTGGGAAATCGTCGCGGTGCCGGGCCTCGTGCCGAGCGACTCTTCACGCACCTGGCGAACCGCCGCTTCCCCGTGACCTGGTGGATGCGCCGCCCCGACCAGCTCGACTACCTCGAGTAACCGGACTGCTTCCACGATCTGGGCCACATGCCGCTGCTGATCGATCCGGTGTTCGCCGACTACATGCACGCGTACGGCCAGGCCGCGCTGGCCGTAGTCGACGGACGATCCGGAAGCGCTCGCGCTGCTCGGTCGGCTCTACTGGTACACCGTGGAATTCGGCCTGATCCGCAGCCATGACGACCCGGACACGCTGCAGATCTACGGCGCCGGCATCGTGTCGAGCCGCGGCGAATCGGTCTACAGCCTCGAAAGCGATGCGCCGAACCGGATCGGCTTCGATCTCGATCGCGTGATGCGCACCGCCTACCGCATCGACACGTTCCAGAAGACCTACTTCGTGATCGACGATTTCGCGCAGCTGTTCGCGCTGGCCAAGGTCGATGCGCGCGCTGGCTCGCCGCCTCGCCGAACTCGGCGAGCACCCCGCCGGCGCGGTGCTCGACGGCGACCGCGTGTTCCATCGCGGCACCGGCGAAGGCTGGGCCGAGGACGCCGACGCGAGCGATCGCGTCGCGGCCTGAAGCCCGATCAAATCCCGCATCGCGCAAATATGGAAGAATGTCCGGATCGGCGCGCCGCCTGCTGCGGGCGCGCCCCATCCGCAGACGAGGCCATCGAATGATTCACAAGCTCACATCGGACGAACGCAAGACGCAACTCGCCACGCTGCCCCACTGGTCGGCCGTTCCCGGTCGCGACGCGATCCAGCGCAGCCTGCGTTTCGCCGACTTCAACGCGGCGTTCGGCTTCATGACGCGCGTCGCCATCAAGGCGCAGGAAATGAATCACCACCCCGAGTGGTTCAACGTCTACAACCGCGTGGACATCACGCTGTCCACGCACGATGCCGACGGCCTGACCGAACGCGACATCGCGCTCGCACGCTTCGTCGATCAGGCCGGCAGCGACGCCCAGCTCGGCTGATCGGGAGCCCGAACGTTCGCGCCGAACCCGACACCTTGCCGACAACCACCTGAAATCCTCAAGACAAGATGCACGGGCTGCCGCGCGAGCGTCATACTGATACGGTCTCGACGTTCCGCATCCGTCATACGAACCGCCGGATCGCAGCGTGCGAAAACAGAACGCGCGTCCACGCCGAAGCGTGGACGCGCGTTGCTTGATTCAGAAAGATTGCGCGAAGCGGCGCCCGGCTGCCGTTTTTACAGGCCGTTCGTGAGGCGCGTGTAAGACTCCCAGGCACGACGCGCAATGGGGTCCAAACCTTCCAGTTTCAGTGCGCTTTGCCGCTGTACAATCAGCAACGCATACGGCTTGGAAAGCGCGCTCGCTTCTTCGCACAATCTGAGTTCGTCGCCGCTGGACGGCGAACGGGCGCGCCAGAAATTGATCGCGGCTTCGAGTTCGTAGATCGAGATGTCGGACATAGTTGGAATTTCGTTCGCTAGCCGCCTTGCTGTCGTCGGCCACGCGACATGCTGTTGGAAACGGCGTCGTGCTGTCCCAGCCAACCCATTGTACTTGAGCGAATCTCATGCGACTCCTCCTCATCGAAGACGACCGCCCCATCGCACGCGGCATCCAGAGCAGCCTCGAACAATCCGGCTTCACGGTCGACATGGTTCACGACGGCATTTTCGCCGAGCAGGCGCTCGCACAGAATCGCCATGAGCTGGTGATCCTCGACCTGGGCCTGCCCGGCATCGACGGCATGACGCTGCTATCGCGCTTCCGTCAGACCAATCGCCATACGCCGGTGATCGTGCTGACCGCCCGCGACGAACTGAACGACCGCGTGCAGGGCCTGAATTCGGGCGCCGACGACTACATGCTCAAGCCGTTCGAGCCGGCCGAACTCGAGGCGCGCATCCGCGCCGTCATGCGCCGCAGCGGCCCGCACAGCGACATGCCGCGTCCGGAAGTCTCGCTCGGCGGCGTGCGCCTGTCGGGCGTCGATCGCCGCATCTTCAACGACGACAAGCCGCTCGAACTGTCGCCGCGCGAATTCGCCGTGCTCGAAATGCTGCTGCTGCGCCACGGTCGCGTGGTCAGCAAGGCCCAGCTGCAGGATCACCTCACGCATTTCGGCGGCGATCTCGGCGACACCGCGATCGAAGTCTACGTGCACCGCGTGCGCAAGAAGCTCGAACAGTGCCGCGTGGAAATCGTCACGGTGCGCGGCTTCGGCTACCTGCTGCAGGAAATCCACCAGCCGGCGAGCGTCTGACGCTCGGCCCGGCCCGGGAGCGCACGCGGCATGCCCGTCGCGTTCCCATCGGCACGCATGCGAACACCGCGCCCGGCCCTCTCGCCGGGCGCTTCCTTTTTGATGGTTGACCGACGCGATGTCCACTGACCCGACCGCTTCCAGCCTGCGCCGCTCGCTGCTGCGCCGCCTTGCCGCCCCGCTGTCGATGCTGGCGCTGATGAGCGGCCTGATCGCCTACTGGCTCGCCTGGCAGTACACGCAGCACGTGATCGACCGCTCGCTGGCCGATCTCGCCACCGCCATCTCCAAGCAGATCCAGATCGCCGGTCCCGACGCGCCGTTCACGGTGCCGCCGCTCGCGCAGGCGATGTTCTCCGACCCGGCCGAGCAGCTGATCTACCGCATCCGCGACGGCGAGCACGAACTCGCCGGCGATTCCCGCCTGCCGCTGCAGGGCACCAGCGTGCGCCGCATGCACTACGCCTATGTGTTCGAGGCCGATTACGAAGGCCAGGCCGTGCGCGTGGCGCAGGTGCGCGTGGAACAGACCGACAACGGCAATCCGATGATCGTCGAGGTCGCGCAGCCGGTGCGGCACCGCTATCAGATCGCCGCCGAGTTCCTCGTGGCGATCATGATGCCGCTGCTGCTGCTGGCCGGCTGGGGGATCGTCTGGCGCGTCGTGAACCAGCAGCTCGGGCCGCTCACGCATCTGGCCGATTCGCTGAACCGGCAGACGCACACCTCGCTCGAACCCGTCGACGAAACCGATGTGCCGCTCGAAATCCGGCCGCTGACGAGCGCGATGAACGCGCTGCTCGGTCGCCTGAAAACGGCGCTCGACGCGCAGCGCAAGTTCATTGCCGACGCCGCGCACCAGTTGCGCACGCCGCTCACGGTCGTGAAGCTGCATGCCGAACAGGCCGCCGTCGCACGCGATCCGCAGCAGACGCTGACGGCCGTGCACGAGCTGCGCGCCGCCGCCGATCGCGCGGTGCGGCTGTCGAATCAGCTGCTGTCGCTGGCGCGCGCCGAGCCGGGCGAACAGGCGGCCCGCTTTGTCGACGTGGATCTGGCTGCGCTGGCATTCGAAACCGGCGCCGAATGGGTGCCGCGCGCACTCGCCGCGCATGTGGATCTCGGTTTCCAGACCTGCGACGACACCGCGGCAGCCGCTCGGGACTGCCAATCGATTCAAGGCGACGGCAATGACATCGACGCCGACGAGCTGCCGCCCGACGAATTCGATCTGGCCAACGTGGAGCCGCTGATGGTGCGCGGCAACCCGGTGCTGCTGCGCGAGGTGATCGCGAACCTGCTCGACAACGCACTGAAGTACGTGCCGCTCGCGCGCCCCGACGGCGCGCGGATCACCGTCAATGCCTCGCAGGTCACGCTGCCGAACGGGCGTGCGGTCGGCGAGATCGTGGTGGAGGACAACGGCTCGGGCGTGCCGCAAGGCCAGCAGGCGGACCTGTTCAAGCGCTTCTTCCGCGGCGATGCGCAGAGCGGCAATGGCGTGGAAACGGGCGCGGGCCTCGGCCTCGCGATCGTCTACGACATCATCGCGATGCACGGCGGCGACGTGCTGTATGCCGATGCGCCGGAAGGCGGCTCGCGCTTCATCGTGCGGATCCCGCTGGCGAGCAAGCCGCCGGCGGCCCAGACCGCCGATTCGCCGGCGCAAAACGGCTGAAACCGGCCCGCCAAACGCAAGACGGCGCATCGCGCGCCGTCTTGCCCTGCTTGCCGCCGAGAATCCGGGCGCTTACTTCTTCTTGCCCTTCTCCTTGCGCTCGGCCTTGGCTTCCTTCTCCGCCTTGGCCTTCTTCGACTTCTTCTTTTTCTTCTTGTCCGATTCCTCGTTGACAGCCAGCAGCGTGCCGCGGCACGTGCTCGCGCCGCAATGGCACGCGTACTCGCGCTTCAGTTCCTTGGTCAGCTTCTCGTCGATCACGAGGCCGTAGTCGTAGAACAGTTCCTCGCCGGCTTCGAGGTCGCGCAGCGCGCGGATATGCACGCGGTCGGCGGTTTCCTCGGCTTCGCAGTTCGGCGCGCACGAGTGGTTGATCCAGCGCGCGCTGTTGCCGTCGACCTTGCCGTCGATCACGTCGCCGCCTTCGAGCGCGAAGTAGAACGTGTGGCTCGGATCGCTCGGATCGTGCGGATGACGGCGCAGCGCCTCCTTCCAGGAGATCCGCTCGCCCTTGTACTCGACCACGCGCTCGCCCGTCTTGATCGGCGCGGCCGCGAATACGCCCTTGCCGTGAACGCCGGAACGGCGCACGACGATCCTGCGTGAACTCATCGATGAATCCTTGTGAAGACGATGGATGACGCGAAGGCGGCGGCAAGCCGGCCGCCGTCCACATGCGGCGCGCGATCTGCGTCGCGCGCGCGGAGACGTCGAAGCGACGCGCCCGCGACGGGCCAACCGCATGCTACACGTTCGGGCTTGCTTCGTTCAACCGATCATGCGCGAACGGCGGGGATCGGCGCGAATCGACACGACAACGGGCGGCTTGTCGCACCGATCCGGCGCATAAGGCAGGCGTCAGCGCTGGCCGAACGACACGTCGCCGAACAACGCCTTCTGCTCGCGCGGTTGCGAGCGCCAGTATTGCGGCGGCGCCGTGACGCTCGCGCCGAGTTCGGCTGCCGCGTGCCACGGCCAGCGCGGATCGTAGAGCATCGCGCGGGCCAGCGCGACGAAGTCGGCATCGCCGTCGGCCACGATCTTCTCGGCCTGCGCGGCTTCGGTGATCAGGCCGACCGCGAACGCGGGCAGATCGGCGGCATGACGCACCGCGCGCGCGAACGGCACCTGATAGCCGGCCGACAGCGGAACCTTCTGCAGCGGCGAGACGCCGCCCGACGACACGTCGATCCAGTCGCAGCCGCGCGCCTTCAGCGCCTTCGCGAATTCGATGGTTTCGTCGAGCGTCCAGCCGCCGTCCCCCCAGTCGGTGGCCGACACGCGCACGCCCACGGGCCGGTCGGCCGGGAACGCGGCGCGCACGATGTCGAAGATCTCCAGCGGGAAGCGCATGCGGTTTTCGAGCGAACCACCGTATTCGTCGTCGCGCCGGTTGGCCAGCGGCGACAGGAACTGATGCAGCAGATAGCCGTGCGCGGCGTGCACTTCGAGCGCGTCGATGCCGAGCCGCGCGGCGCGCTTGGCGGTGGCCTCGAACGCGCGGCGCACGCGGTTCAACGCGGCGGTGTCGAGCGCGAGCGGCGGCGGATCGCCCTCTTTGTGCGGCACTGCCGACGGCGCGTGCGGCAGCCAGCCGCCATCGGCCACTTCGATCAGCTGGCCGCCTTCCCACGGCGCCTGGCTCGACGCCTTGCGGCCGGCGTGGCCGATCTGCATCGCCACGCGGATCGGCGAATGCTGGCGGATCGCGGCCAGCAGCGGCACGTAGGCGGCCTCGGTGGCGTCGTCCCACAAGCCGAGATCGCCCGGCGTGATGCGGCCGTCCGGTTCGACGGACACCACCTCGGTGCACAACATCGACGCGCCCGACAGCGCCAGACCGCCCAGGTGAATCGTGTGCCAGGCGGTCGGCTCGCCGCGTTCGGCCGAGTACTGGCACATCGGCGACACGACAATGCGGTTCGGCAACGTGATGCCGCGCAGGGTGAAGGGAGAAAACAGGACGCTCATCGCAGGCTGGCTCGCTACAGGGGGACGGGAGCGAACTAGGTTAGCACGCAGCGCACAAGGCTGCTGACGCCGCTCGCGGCGGCCTGGCGAGGCCCTGCAGCGAAGCCGTCAGAGGCGCGTTAAAGCAAAACGGCACGCGTTGGGGCGGTGTCCCAAACGTAGTTAAAGGTTGAAGGCGGCAGTTCCCGTAGGAATCCGAGAGAATCGGGTTTCCAGGACCAACCTCCCGAATAGGAGAACCGCCGAAATGAAGCCTACCAAGAAACCGAACCGTCGTGCTGATGCTGAGTTTCGTGTTGTTGGTAAACAAGAGCACGAAGCGCTGCGCGCGGGCCTTGCCGAGCAAGCCCAGTTGCTGCTGCCGATGCTCGAGCTGATCCGGAACACGCGGATCAGCGTTGATGAGCTGATGTACGACGCTGGCCGGGCGCTCGTCGAGCAGTTGCTGATGGTGTCGGTCGGAGAAGTCGCCGGCGAAAAACATGCCGGACGCGCCGGTGGCGACGTGCGCTGGCACGGCACACAGCGTGGCCGGATCGTGATGGATGAACGCAAGTTGCAAGTCCAACGACCTCGGCTGCGGGACAAGCGCGGCAAGGAAGTA
>WNEB01000042.1 GCA_009914575.1 Burkholderia gladioli | reverse complement strand
AAGCCCGGCGCAGCGAACCCTTGATGCGGAGAAATCTACGAGCACGCTTGAGGGCTCGGGCCAGGCAAAGCCTTGCGCCGCCTGGCCCCCGAGCCCGTCCGGCGGCGAGGACTTCCCCGCCTTGGGGCGGGGCTAGCGGTGGGAAGATACCGTTTTGCGACGTAGGTTTTCGTACCCGGGCGGCCCTTTTCACCCACTCAAATTTCAAGAGAGCCCCTTTTTTGCTTGATCGGCACTGAATGGATCATATTCGCAATTTCTCGATCATCGCGCACATCGACCACGGCAAGTCGACGCTCGCGGATCGCATCATCCAGGTATGCGGCGGCCTTTCCGACCGCGAAATGGAAGCCCAGGTGCTCGACTCGATGGATCTCGAGCGCGAGCGCGGCATCACGATCAAGGCGCAGACCGCCGCATTGTCGTATCGCGCACGCGACGGCAAGGTCTACAACCTGAACCTGATCGACACCCCGGGGCACGTCGATTTCTCGTATGAAGTGAGCCGTTCGCTGTCCGCCTGCGAAGGCGCGCTGCTGGTCGTCGATGCGAGCCAGGGCGTCGAGGCGCAAACCGTCGCGAACTGCTACACGGCGATCGAGCTCGGCGTCGAAGTGGTGCCGGTGCTGAACAAGATCGACCTGCCGGCGGCCAACCCGGAAAGCGCCATCGAGGAAATCGAGGACGTGATCGGCATCGACGCCGCGGACGCCACGCGTTGCAGCGCCAAGACGGGCCTCGGCGTGGAAGACGTGCTCGAATCGCTGATCGCCAAGGTGCCGCCGCCGAAGGGCGATCCCGACGGCCCGCTGCAGGCGCTGATCATCGATTCCTGGTTCGACAACTACGTCGGCGTCGTGATGCTCGTGCGCATCATCAACGGCACGCTGCGTCCGAAGGAAAAGATCAAGCTGATGGCCACCGGCGCGCAGTACCCAGTGGAGCATGTCGGCGTGTTCTCGCCGAAGTCGCGCGATCTCGAATCGATGTCGGCCGGCCAGGTGGGCTTCATCATCGCCGGCATCAAGGAACTGACGGCCACCAAGGTCGGCGACACGGTCACGCATGCCGCCAAGCCGGCGCCGGAACCGCTGCCGGGCTTCAAGGAAGTGAAGCCGCAGGTGTTCGCCGGCCTCTATCCGGTCGAGGCGAACCAGTACGACGCGCTGCGCGAATCGCTCGAAAAGCTGCGGCTCAACGACGCCGCGCTGCAGTACGAGCCGGAAGTCTCGCAGGCGCTCGGCTTCGGCTTCCGCTCCGGCTTCCTCGGCCTGCTGCACATGGAAATCGTGCAGGAGCGCCTCGAGCGCGAATTCGACATGGACCTCATCACCACGGCGCCTACCGTGGTCTATGAAGTCGTGCAGGCCAACGGCGAAACCATCAAGGTCGAAAATCCGGCCAAGATGCCCGACCCGGGCCGCATCGCCGAAGTGCGCGAGCCGATCGTCACCGTGAATCTGTACATGCCGCAGGAATACGTCGGCTCGGTGATCACGCTGTGCGAACAGAAGCGCGGCTCGCAGATCAACATGCAGTATCACGGTCGCCAGGTGCAGCTGACCTACGAAATTCCGATGGCGGAAATCGTGCTCGATTTCTTCGATCGCCTGAAGTCGACCTCGCGCGGCTACGCGTCGATGGATTACGAGTTCAAGGAATACCGTTCGTCGGACGTGGTCAAGGTCGACATGCTGATCAACGGCGACAAGGTCGATGCGCTGTCGATCATAGTGCACCGTTCGCAGTCGCAATATCACGGCCGCGAAGTGGCCGCGAAGATGCGCGAGATCATCCCGCGCCAGATGTACGACGTGGCGATCCAGGCCGCGATTGGCGCGAACATCGTCGCGCGCGCAAACATCAAGGCGCTGCGCAAGAACGTGCTGGCCAAGTGCTACGGCGGCGACATCTCGCGCAAGAAGAAGCTGCTCGAGAAACAGAAAGCAGGCAAGAAGCGCATGAAGCAGGTGGGTTCGGTCGAGATCCCGCAGGAAGCGTTCCTCGCGATCTTGCGCGTCGAAGACAAATAACAGGACTGATCCTTTTATGAATTTCGCATTGATTCTGTTTGTGCTCGTCGTGGTGACGGGGATTGCGTGGGTGCTGGACAAGCTGGTGTTCCTGCCGGGCCGTCGCAAGGCGGCCGACGAAGCGGCAGCCGAGTTCGACCGTCAGCAAGCGCGCGTCGATGCGCGCTTCGCCGACGAAAACGCCGCGCAGACGCGCGCCAAGCTGCGCGACGAAAAGCTGCGCCAGCCCTGGTGGCTCGAATACTCGGCGAGCTTCTTCCCGGTGATTCTCGCGGTGTTCGTGGTGCGTTCGTTCGTGATCGAGCCGTTCAAGATCCCGTCGGGTTCGATGGTGCCCACGTTGCTGGTGGGCGATTTCATCCTCGTCAACAAGTTCGAATACGGCCTGCGCCTGCCGATCACGAACCAGAAGGTCACGTCGGGCAGCCCGCTCGCACGCGGCGACGTCGTGGTGTTCCACTATCCGAAGGACGAATCGGTCGACTACATCAAGCGCGTGATCGGCCTGCCGGGCGATACCGTGCATTACTACGACAAGAAGCTGACGATCAACGGCCAGGCCGTGCCCGAAACGCCGCTGCCCGATTTCTTCGACGAAGAGCGCATGAACTATGCGAAGCAGTACGAAGAAACCATCGACGACCGCAAGAACGCGATCCTGAACAACCCGGCCGTGCCGCCGTTCGTGATGGGCGCCGACGATTTTCCGTACAAGAGCAACTGCCAGTACAACGAACACGGCGTGACCTGCAAGGTGCCGCCGGGTCACTACTTCATGATGGGCGACAACCGCGACAACAGCGCGGACAGCCGCTACTGGGGCTTCGTGCCCGACAAGGACGTGGTCGGTCGCGCGTTCTTCATCTGGATGAACTTCAGCGACCTGAAGCGCATCGGCTCGTTTCATTAAGGCTCTCTTGAAATTTGAGTGGGTAAAAAGGGCCGCCGGGGTACGCAAACCTACGTCGCAAAACGGTATCTTCCCACCCCTAGCCCCGCCCCAAGGCGGGGAAGTCCTCGCCGCCGGACGGGCTCGGGGGCCAGGCTGCGCAAGGCTTTGCCTGGCCCGAGCCCTCAAGCGTGCTCGTAGATTTCTCCGCATCAAGGGCTCGCTGCGCCGGGCTTCGCCCGCCCTTGACCCGGAAAAATCCCCCCACTCGAAATTCAAGAGAGGCTTCATTAACGACTGACCGATCCCGGCCAGCATTGCGCGACGGCCACGCGCAATGCTGGCAAATCACTTCAAGAACCGGCGGTAACACCGCTTCGACACGCCTTTTCGCGCCGGGCATCCGTCACTCGACGGCCCCCGCGCCCGCGTTATACTCCTGCAAATGCCTCAGTCCCAGTTGGAAAGCCGGCTGCGCTACGAGTTTCGCAATGCGGAATTGCTGCGTCAGGCTTTGACCCATCGTAGCCACAGCGCCACGCATAACGAACGGCTCGAGTTTCTCGGCGACTCCGTTCTCAATTGCGCGGTGGCAGCCCTTTTGTTCCAGCGTTTCGGCAAATTGGACGAGGGCGATCTGTCGCGCGTGCGGGCCAATCTCGTCAAGCAGCAGTCGCTGTACGAAATCTCTCAGGCCCTCAATATTTCCGAAGGCTTGCGGCTCGGCGAAGGGGAGTTGCGCAGCGGTGGCTTCCGCCGCCCGTCCATCCTCGCGGACGCGTTCGAAGCCATCATCGGGGCGGTGTTCCTCGATGGCGGCTTCGAAGCCGCCCAGGGGGTGATCAAGCGCCTTTACGTGCCGATTCTCGATCACATCGATCCGCGCACGCTCGGCAAGGATGCCAAGACGCTGCTCCAGGAATATCTGCAGGGCCACAAGATCGCGTTGCCGACCTACACCGTGGTCGCCACGCATGGTGCGGCGCACAATCAGCAGTTCGAAGTCGAATGCACGGTGCCGAAGCTCAATATCAAGGTGTCGGGCTCCGGCGCGAGCCGCCGCGCGGCCGAACAGGCCGCCGCGAAGAAGGCGCTCGACGAGGTGATGGCGCGCCCGATGGCCACCGCCAAGCCGAAACGCAAGAGTTCGCGCACCAAGGGCGAGCCGGACATCGTGCCGGGCGTGAAGGGCGTGCAGGAAGCGCTGGACTTGCGGGCCGCGCCGGCCGAGCGCAAGGAACGTGCTGCATCCGCGGCAGGCGACGCGGGCAAGCCCGCCGAGGCCGTCGCCGAACGCGGTGCGCCGGTGGCCGTGATTCGCGCCGGCTCGCAAGGCGAACCGGCGCCGGACAAAGCCGAGCGCACTGCAAAACCGGCCGACAAGCCTGTGGACAAACCCGCCGACAAGCCGCAAGCGACGGAGAAATCCGCCGCAACCGAGAAATCGGCGCCGGCCGCAGGCGACAAGCCCGATACCGCCGTACGCGGCGCCGCTGCCGGCGACCGCACGTTGCGTCTGCGCGACACCGCTTCCGCGCTGTCCGGCGACGCCGATGCCGACCTCGCTGCCGCGCCCCTGCGCGTGGCCGATGCCGGTCGTTGAACTCCTGATCCATTCGCGGGCCGCGTCGTGCGGCTCGCCACGCATTGCAGCAGCCTGATATGAACGCTCCCGTCACTCCCGCCGGATTCCGTTGCGGCATGGTCGCCATCGTCGGTCGCCCGAACGTCGGCAAATCGACGCTGATGAACGCACTCGTCGGCCAGAAGATCAGCATCACCTCGCGCAAGGCGCAAACCACGCGCCATCGCATCACCGGCATCCACACGCTGCCGGACGCGCAATACATCTTCGTCGACACGCCCGGCTTCCAGACGCGCCACAGCACCGCACTGAACCGCACGCTGAACCGCACCGTCACGTCCACGCTGACCGCGGTCGACGCGATCCTGTTCGTGATCGAGGCGGGCCGCTTCGGCCCCGACGATCAAAAGGTGCTCGACCTGATCCCGAAGAACGTGCCGACGCTGCTGGTGCTCAACAAGCTCGACCGCGTGGCCGACAAGAGCTCGCTGTTCCCGTTCCTGAAGGACATGGGCGATCTGCGCGAATTCACCGAAGTGGTGCCGCTGTCGGCCAAGAACGACGACGACATCGCCCGGCTGATGCAGACCACCAAGCCCTATCTGCCGGAAGGCGATCCGATCTACGGCGAGGACGACCTGACCGATCGCAGTTCGCGCTTCCTCGCGGCCGAAATCCTGCGCGAGAAGGTGTTCCGCTGGACAGGCGACGAACTGCCGTACACGAGCACCGTCATCATCGACAAATTCGAGGAAGAAAGCCGGCTCACGCGTGTGTTCGCGACCATCCTGGTCGAGCGCGATTCGCACAAGGCGATGGTGATCGGCAAGAAGGGCGCCAAGCTCAAGCAGATCAGCACCGAGGCGCGCCTCGACATGGAAAAGCTGTTCGACGGCCCCGTGTATCTGGAAACCTTCATCAAGGTGAAGAGCGGCTGGGCCGACAACGAAGCGGGGCTTCGTGCCTATGGGTACGAATGACGGGACGGACGGCGTCGGCGACGACGTCCCCGTGTCGCTGGCCGATCCCGCGCCGGATGCGCCCGGGGCGGTAGCCGCTGCGCCGGAACACGCCGCGCCCGGCACCGTGCCGTCCGAACCTGCCCCGCGCGAGCCTGCGCCGGCGCGCAAGCCGCGCCGCGCCAGCGGGCCGCGCGCATCCGAATTCCGCGTTTCCGAGCAGCCCGGCTTCGTGCTGCACAGTTACCCCTATCGCGAAACCAGCCTGATCATCGACGTGTTGACGCGCGACCACGGTCGCGTCGCGCTGGTCGCGAAGGGCGCGACGCGGCCGCATTCGGCGCTGCGCGGCGTGCTGCAGACGTTTCAGCCGCTGTCGCTGTCGTGGTCGGGCAAATCCGAGATGCGCACGCTGACGGGCGCCGAATGGGTGGGCGGCATGTTGCCGCTGGCCGGCGACGCGCTGCTCTGCGGCTTTTACGTCAACGAACTGCTGGTCAAGTTCTGCGCGCGCGAAGATCCGTTTCCTCCGCTGTTCCAGCATTACCTCGTCACGCTCGCGCGGCTTGCCCACGACGAGCCGGTCGTGCAGGTGCTGCGCTCGTTCGAGCGCGTGCTGCGGCGCGAAACCGGCTACGCGCGGGCGCTGAACCGCACGGTGTCGCGCCGCACGGTGCAGGCCGACGACCGCTACGTGTTCGATCCCGAGCGCGGCGTGCGCGAGGCCGGTCATGAGGTGCCGTCGCACTGGCCGGTCGTGTCGGGCCAGACGTTGCTCGACATGGAGGAGGACGATTACCATCGTGCGCAGACCGTCGCGCAAAGCAAGACGCTGATGCGCTTCCTGCTCAACACCTATCTGGGCGGCACGCCGCTCGCCACGCGCCAGATCCTGATCGACCTGCAAAACCTATGAGCTTCTTCCTGACCGCGCCGAACGCCATCGATCTCGGCGTCAACATCGATCACGTCGCCACGCTGCGCAATGTGCGCGACACGAGCTATCCCGACCCGATCCGCGCCTCGCTGGCCGCCGAGCAGGCTGGCGCCGACGCGATCACGCTGCATCTGCGCGAGGATCGCCGCCACATTCGCGACGCCGACGTGCGCGCGCTGCGCCCGCTGCTCGCCACGCGCATGAACCTCGAATGCGCGGTCACCCAGGAGATGCTCGACATCGCCTGCGAGGTGCGTCCGCACGATGCCTGCCTGGTGCCCGAAAAGCGCGAGGAACTGACGACCGAAGGCGGCCTCGACGTGGCGGGCCATTTCGAGGCCGTACGCGCCGCGTGCCGGCAGCTGGCCGAGGCCGGCGTGCGCGTGTCGCTGTTCATCGATCCCGATGCCGAGCAGATCCGCGCGGCGCACGAGGCCGGTGCGCCGGTGGTCGAACTGCATACCGGCGCCTACGCCGAAGCGCACGACGAAGGCGCGCAGCAGCGCGAATACAAGCGCGTGGTGACGGGCGTTGAGGCGGGTGTCGCGCTCGGCCTGAAGGTCAACGCGGGCCACGGGCTGCACTACACCAACGTGCAGCCGATCGCCGCGATCGACGGCATCGTCGAGCTGAACATCGGCCATGCGATCGTCGCGCAATCGATCTTCACGGGCTGGGACAACGCCGTGCGCGAGATGAAGGCGATCATGGTGGCGGCGCGCGTGGCTGCCCGTCACGGCGGTCGTTGAGCGCGCCATGACGATCTACGGGATCTGCACCGACATCGTCCAGGTGAGCCGGATCGCCGCGGTGCTCGAACGCACCGGCGGACGGTTCGCCGAGAAGGTGCTCGGCCCCGACGAACTGCGCGTGTTCCATGCGCGCCGCAAGCGCTCCGAGGCGCGCGGCATCGCGTTTTTGGCCACGCGTTTCTCGGCCAAGGAAGCGTTCTCGAAGGCGATCGGCCTCGGCATGCGCTGGCCGATGACCTGGCGCGCGCTGCAAACCCTCAACGAACCGAGCGGCCAGCCCTATGTGGTCGCCTCGGGCGAACTGGCCGACTGGCTGGCCGCGCGGCGGATCAGCGCGCGCGTGACCGTCAGCGACGAACGCGACTACGCCGTGTCGTTCGTCGTGGCCGAAACGCCGGACGCCGCGCCGGCTCGCGACTGAACCTTTTTCTCCACGGACCGATTCGATGAAACCGACTCCCGGCCCCGTCATGCTCGACGTCGTCGGCACGACGCTCACGCGCGACGACGCCCGCCGCCTGGTCCACCCGCGCACCGGCGGCGTGATCCTGTTCGCCCGCCATTTCGAGAACCGCGCCCAGCTGTGCGCGCTGACCGATTCGATCCGCGCCGTGCGCGAGGACATCCTGATCGCCGTCGATCACGAAGGCGGGCGCGTGCAGCGCTTCCGCACCGACGGCTTCACGGTGCTCCCGGCGATGCGCCGGCTCGGCGAGCTTTGGGACAAGGACGTGCTGCACGCCACTAAGCTGGCAACGGCCGTGGGCTTCGTGCTGGCGGCCGAGCTGCGTGCCTGCGGCATCGATCTGAGCTTCACGCCGGTGCTCGATCTCGATTACGGCCAGTCGAAGGTGATCGGCGATCGCGCGTTCCATCGCGACCCGCGCGTCGTCACGCTGCTGGCCAAGAGCCTGAATCACGGCCTCGCGCTGGCCGGCATGGCGAACTGCGGCAAGCATTTTCCCGGTCACGGTTTCGCCGAAGCCGATTCGCACGTCGCGCTGCCGACCGACGACCGGCCGCTCGAGCAGATCCTGAAGCACGACGTCGCGCCTTACGACTGGCTCGGCCTGTCGCTGCCGGCGGTGATCCCGGCGCACGTGATCTACACGCAGGTCGATCGCCGTCCGGCCGGGTTCTCGCAGGTCTGGCTGCAGCAAATCCTGCGCGACCGGCTCGGTTTCACGGGCGCGGTGTTCAGCGACGATCTGTCGATGGAAGCGGCGCGTGCGGGCGACTCGCTCGCCCAGGCGGCCGATGCGGCGATCGAGGCCGGCTGCGACATGGTGCTGGTCTGCAATCAGCCCGAGGAAGCCGAGAAGGTGCTCAACGAGATGCAGGCCGAGGTGTCGCCGGAATCGGCGCGCCGCATTCGCCGGCTGCGCCCGCGCGGCAAACCGTCGAGCTGGGACAAACTGATGAACCGCCCCGACTACCAGCGCGCCACGTCGCTGCTGCGCGAGACGCTGGGCTGAGTTATCGGCGAGCGGAAAAGACAATGGCCGCGTCCTCGGACGCGGCCATTGTCTTTTCCGGCGCTGCCAAATAAGAAATAAGCGAGGCAAGCGGGTCAGTTCATCTTCATGCGCTGCAGCTTGTTGTAGAGCGTCTTCGGGCTGATGCCGAGCAGGGCGGCGGCGCGGTGACGCGTGCCGCCCACGGCGTCGAGCGTCGCGCGGATCAGCAGATCCTCGACGTCCGACAGCGGCGTGCCGACGCGCACCTGCACGCTGCTGCCGTTCAACGCGGCGCCCGGCACGAACACGCCGTCGTTGGCGCGCAACACGTCTCGATGAAATCGCCCGACGCCTCGTAGGCCAGCCGCACGCGTTCGCGCAACTCGCGCACGTTGAAGGGCCAGTCGTAGGCCAGGCATTCGCGGATGAATTCGGGGGCGATGCGCTTGTCGACCGAACCGAGGCCGGCCTTGCGCGCTTCGAGGTTCAGATCGGCGACGAGCGCCTCGGCGATCTGCAGCATGTCGTCCTCGCGATCGCGCAGCGGCGGCAGCGCGATCGAGGCCGCGTCGAGACGCAGCCACAGATCCTCGCGCAGCGTGCCGTTGTCGAGCGCTTCGCGGGCCGGGCGGCGCGAGGTGGCGATCAGGCGGAAATCGGTGGCGATTTCGGTCGAGCCGCCGATGCGCATGAACGATTGCGAATCGAGCGCGCGCAGCAGCGATTCCTGGATCGACAGCGGCAGCGCGGTCACGTCCTTGAGCAGCAGCGTGCCGCCGCTCGCCTGTTCGAACAGGCCCGGCTCGCGCCGTTCGGCGCCGCCGTAGCTGCCGCGTTCGCGGCCGAACAGCATGCTTTCGATGACGATGCTGCCCAGCTCGATCACGCGCGGCAATTGCAGCGCGGCGCGGCAGTCGAACTTGATGAACGGGCCCTTGCGGCGGCGGCTCAGGTCGTGCAGCGCGCGGGCGGTGGCTTCCTTGCCGGTGCCGGCTTCGCCCCACACGAGCACGGCGGCTTCGCTGCGCGCATTGCGCTCGATCATGTCGTAGACGTGCTGCGTGCCGTCGCTGCGGCCGATCAGCGGCCCGAACCGGCCGAGGCGGCGCAGCGTGGTGCGCAGCGTCTGCACTTCCTCGGGCGGTGTCCCATTCGTAGTTGAAGGTTGGGACGGCGGGGTTTCATAGATTAGGCAGACTCCCGATCATGGTCAACGCGTTTTTCTAGTGATCGATGCAGGGCGACGGCGAGGATCCAGAGGTCGTTGGCACCACCGAGCTTGCGGAAGCGCTTCTCCGCTTCCAGGAAACCGGTGGCCGCCCAGCGCATCGCCATGTCGGCGTCGCGATAGCGATGGACCCGGCCACTCACGC
>WNEB01000041.1 GCA_009914575.1 Burkholderia gladioli | reverse complement strand
CGGCACAGCGGCATCCGTTACGTCACGCCGGCGCAGCGACATGCTGGCGAGGATGTCGCGATTCTGGCCGCACGGCATGAAGTGTATCTGGCGGCCCGCGAACGCCATCCGGCCCGCTGGTCGGGCCAGACACGCAATTAGACGCCGCTCGGCACCGTCGCGCTCAACCCGGAGCGCGACGCAATCGTCCACGAGGCCGGAATCAGGGTTCGTAAGCAGGCTGAAGTTGCATGACAGAGGCGACAACTACCTTGACGCGCACCGGCTCGAACAGCCGCGTGCGCGGCGAGCGCGCCCGGCGTCTGCTCGGCTGGCAGCCGAAGCATCGCTCGGTGATCGAATGGATCGCGAAGGACATGCAGCCCGAGCGCGTTCGATAAGGCGCCGGCGGTGGAGGGCAGCCCGCGCGCGACACCGCAGGGTGTTCGCGCGCGGTTTTTTTATTGCGGATGCTGGCGCGCGGCGCTTATTCGTCCGCTTCCTTGACGTCCTTCGGATACACGCGAACCAGCACGATGCGCGGGCCGTTCATCTTCTTGACGACCACGTCGAAGTTGTCGAACGACACGCGATGGCCCTCGCTTGGCAGATCTCTGAGCGCCTGGATCACGAGGCCGCCGACCGATTCGGCGCGGCCTTCGTCGATGTCGATGCCGAGCGCCTGTTCGAGCGACACCACGGGCAGGCTGCCCTTGCCCATCAGCGTGCCGTCGTCGAGGCGCGCCCAGTCGGCATCGCCCTGGCGGAACTCGTCGTGGATCTGGCCCACCAGCGCGCCGAGCAGGTTGTCGAGCGTCAGGAAGCCGATCGGTTTCTCCTGCTTGTTGCCGACCAGCGCGAAGTGCGGCGCGCCCTTGCGAAAGCGTCGGAACAGTTCGAGCGCGGGCGTGTCGGGCTGCACGTACTGCACCGGGCGCACGTAGTCGGACAGATCCTCCAGCGCCACGCCGGCATGGCGCGCGAGCAGCAGGTCCTTCAGGTGAATCAGGCCGATCAGCTGTTCGCGCGCGGCGTCGGTGAACAGCGGATAGCGGCTGAAGCGGTGGCGCGCCACCACTTCCATGTTGTCGAGCAGCGTCAGGTCGCGGCGCAGGCCGATCATTTCGTTGGCCGGGCGCATCAGGTCCGATACCGTCATCGACGAAAAATCGAGCGAATGCGCGAGCGTGTTCCACTCGTCGTTGCTGTAGGTGGCGGCGGGCGCCTTGCTCGCACCGACGGCGTTGCGGCGGCTGCGCAGGATCAGCTTCAGTTCGTCGGTCGAGTAGTGCGAATCGCCGCCGTGATCGACCGTCAGGCCGACGATGCGCAGCACCGCGTTGGCGCTGCTGTTGAGCACCCAGATCGCCGGATACATCGCCCAGTAGAACGCGTAGAGCGGCAGCGCGAGCCACAGGCCGACCTGTTCGGGCTGGCGGATCGCCATCGATTTCGGCGCCAGTTCGCCGACCACGATGTGCAGGAACGAGATCACCGTGAACGCGAACACCAGCGAGATCGCGTGCACCAGTTGCGGGGAATCGATGCCGAGCGCGGCGAGCAGCGGCGAGAGCAGTTCGGCGAAGGCCGGCTCGCCGATCCAGCCGAGGCCGAGCGAGGCCAGCGTGATGCCGAGCTGGCAGGCGGAAAGAGAAGCGTCGAGGCGGGCGTGGACGACACGCAGGATGCGGCCGCGAAGGCCGTGCTGGCGGGCCAGCGTCTTGACGCGCGTGGCGCGCAGTTTGACGAGACCGAATTCGGCGGCGACGAAAAAGCCATTGAGCGCCACCAGCAGCAACGCGCCGATCAGCGCGATGATCTGTATCAACGAAACAACTCCGGAAGTGAACGAAGCGTCAGTATAGAGGCGGAAAGCCGAACGTAAGTTTGGCGCGCCGGAAAAAATCTCATGCAGCGGCCTTGCGCGGCAGCGTCAGCACGCAGCAGTGCGCGGGGGCGCCGGTGTCGAGCAGGGGCGGCGCGAAGCTGCCGCCGTGCGCGACGCGACGCGGTGGCACAACGCGATCGCCCACGGCGGGCGGCGACCGTCGCGTTCGAGCAGCGCCTCGCGGCGCGCGCCGGCGTCGAGCGCGTGCGGCAGCGCCGGATCGACGATCGCCGCCGGATCGGTCGTGAACGCGGCATCGAACGTGTGACGCTGTCGACCGAGCCGAGCGCGTCGCAGCTCAGCGTGACGGTCGCGCCCGGCGTGCTGGCCTCGATGGCGAACACGGTCAGCGCCCAGAGCGCCTGCGAGAGCCGTTCGGCGTCGGCGACGAGCGAGGTGCCGCGCGCCGAGCCGGCGTCGAGCACCAGCGTGACGCCGCGCTCGTCGCCGAGCGCGGTTTCGATCAGCTTGGTTTGTTGCTCGATGCCGGTGCGGATGCCGCCGAGCGCGCGCTGCAGCGAGACATCGCCGGGCGGCAGCTGGCGCTCGAGCACGTAGGCCCACCAGCTGTGCATCGCATTGAGCGGGCTGCGCAGATCGTGCAACGCGACGGACAGCGCCTGATCGCGCGCGAACAGCGCGGCTTCGGCGGCATAACGGGCGGCGCGTTCGCGCAGCAGGGCAGCGGAGAGATCGGCGGCGGGAAGGCTCACGAGGCGCCTGCGGAGAACGGAGGAACCGACATTATAGGGATCGGATTCGCGCGCGTCGCACACGTCGCGACACGCCGCAAATCGATCGGGTCCTATTTTCAGGGGCTCGCGGCATGCGCGCGGGGTGTATCAGGCGGGCAGCCCGCTGCCCTCGCGCGCGGCGGCGCGGCCCGTCAACAGCTGGCAGACCAGCAGCCCGGCCAGCATCAACGCGCAGCCGAACAGCGCGCGCAGGCTCAGCGTCTCGCCGAGCGCGGCCCAGCCCGCGATGGCCGCGAACACGCCTTCCATGCTGAAGATCACGGCCGCGTGTGCGGGCGCGGCGGCGCTCTGCGCGACCACCTGCAGCGTATAGGCCGCCCCGACCGACAGCACGCCGCCGTACAGCAGCGTGGCCGCGTCGAGCGTCTCGACGGCCAGCCCGGCCGCGCCGCACAGCAGCCCGCACACCACGAACTGCTGGAACGCCAGCGCCAGCGGATCGTGCCGCCGCACGAAATGGCCGACCGCGATCACGTGCACGGCTATGATGACCGCCCCGGCCAACTGGAACCCGTCGCCGAGCATCACCGAGAAATGCGCGTCGACGCTGAGGAAATACAGGCCGATCGCGGCCAGCGTCGCGCCGAGCCAGGTGCCGAAGCCCGCGCGATGACGCAGCGCCACGCCGATCAGCGGCACCAGCACCACGTAGAGCGAACTGATGAAGCCGGCGTTGGCCACCTTGGTGTATTGCAGGCCGACCTGCTGCAGCGAGATCGAAACGGCCAGCAGCGTGCCGAGCACGAGGCCAGGCAAGAGCCCGGCGGGCCGCTGCGCTAGCGCGGCGAATTCGGCGCGCGCCGTGCGGCGCGTGACCAGCAGCGGCGCGAGCACCAGCGCGCCGAGCAGGAAGCGCAGGCTGGTGTAGAGAAACGGGCCAATCACCGACAGGCTCAGCCGCTGCGCGACGAAGGCCGAGCCCCAGATTGCGGCGGCGGCCAGCATCAGCAGGTTGGCGCGAAGGTGTTGGCGGGCGGCGGGCGTCATCGGGCAGGCATCGGCGGCAAGGTGGGCAGCCGGACAGTTTATGCCGAAGCGGACAGGCTCGCCGTCAACCGGCGCAGCGTGTCGACCGAGCGCGCGTCGCGCACGCGCGAATAGAGCATCACGTGCGACACCGGCAGCTCCGGCAGGCCGAAGCGCGCTCCAGCGCGCGCAGCGCGCCAGGCCAGCGGCTCGGTGAACAGCAGCTGGCCGCCTTCCCGCGGCGGATCTTCGCCCGGCTCGTGGCGGATCAGGACCGCATCGAGCCGCCGCTCGTCGTACAGCGCCAGCAGCGGCCCCGACGAGCCCAGATGCATGTCGAGCGCCAGCGCCGGATCGTGCCGGTTCAGGCTGGCCAGCAGCGCGGGCAGATCCGGCACCGCGACGTGCTCGCTGAGGCCGAGCACGAGCTGGCGCGGTTCGGCCGCCACCGCGCCGAGCGCGCGCGTATGCGCGTCGAGCAGTTCGCGGGCGGCGGGCAGGAATGCGTCGCCGTCGACCGCGAGCCGCACCACGCGCGGCGTGCGCTCCAGCAGCGCGCGGCCCAGATGCGCCAGGCGCTTGATCTTCAGGCTGACGGCGGATTGGGTGGTGCCTAGCGCGTCGGCGGCGCGCGTGAAACTGGCCAGATCGGCCACCAGCACGAATGCGCGAACGGCATCGAGATCGAGGGGTTTCATTTCTATTGAAAATAAATGATACATGCAGTCATATCTGTTCATTATAGATTGGCGGGCCTACGCTGCGGGTGTGCGTTTCCTCAACCCCGTATCGCTTACTAGGAGCCTGTCATGCCCATGACCCGTATCGCCATCCGCGAAAGCCGTTCCGCCGAAGATCGACGCGCGCTGTTTACCGGCATTCACCGCGCGTTCAACGTGCCCGAGGACGACATCTTCATGACCCTCACGCAGCACGGCGCCGACGATTTCGTCTACGGTCGCCACTATCTCGGCATCGAGCGCAGCGACGATCTGGTGATGATCCAGATCACCGCGAACAACACGCGCACGCTCGAACAGAAGCGTGAGCTGTACCGGTTGATCGTCGAGGAGCTCGGCGCGTCGCCGGGCGTGCGGCCCGAGGACGTGCTCGTCAATCTGGTCGAAGTGTCGGTCGACAACTGGTCGTTCGGCATGGGCCTTGCGCAATACGCGAGCTGAGCCCCACGCGGCCGCACCGACCGCTTGTCACCCCTGCTCGCCGCGCATCGCGCCATGTACCATGAGCGGCATGACAGCCGTCGACGGCCGCAGCGGCGCGGCGGACAGGCTGGCAAGCGGAGGTGTCATGACGCGTGTCCTCGAAATCGTGCTTGCCCTGCCGCTGCCCTCGGGCGGCGCGACTGCCCCGCGAAGGCGCGGCACCGCACGGGCCGTGCGCGACTTCGGCATGGAACTGGTGCGCGCCTGGCGGATCTGCACGCCGGTGCGCATGAAGCGCGGCCACGAGCGGCTTGCGATCCGGTCGCTCGCGCTGGCCGAGGCGGTGCCGAAGGCCGCCGGCTGGTGCGCGTGGCGCGAGGCGGGGCCGTCCGGCGGCCGCGTGGCGGCGGCGCGAGTGCAGGCGTTCGCGCCGGGCGTGGCGATCCGCGAGCGGCTCGATGCGCCGGCAACCGTTGCCGTTGCCGAAGAGGTGGCGGGCGACGGCGAGGCCGCCGCGACGACCGCCGTGCGCCGCGCGCTCGATGCGGGCACGGTGCCGCTGTTCGAAATCGAGGCGGGGCAGGCGATGGCGACGCCCGTGCACGACGCGCCGCTGCCCGATGGGGGCGAGCCGCCGGTCGATGCGCCGCGCGCCGCGCTGCCGTTCGGTTTCGATTGCGAGCGCCGCCGGGGCCGCTGGCAGCGCGACGAAGGCGTGCCTGTCGACCTGACGCTCGACGATCTGACCTGGACCACGCCGACCGGCACCGACCGCACCTGCGAGCTGCGCGTGGCCGTTGCCGATCCCGGCGACGCGGGGGGTCGGGCGCTGGCGCTGCGCGCGCTGTTCGACGCCGCGCGCGAACTGAGCGGCGCGTGGCCTGCGTTCCTGAAACCGGCTTCGCTGGTCGATCTGGCCTGCGCGGGCGTGCTGCCCGACGCGGACGCCGGCCCGGCGCGCGCCGGCTCGGCCGAATTGCACGGCATTCGCTCGCAGCGCGAGGCGCTGTTCGTGCTTGTCGCGAACGTGGCCGCGCAATGGCTCGGCAACGATGCCGGCGTGCGCGACAGCAGCGATCCCGAATTCGTCCATCAGATGCGCGTGGCGTTGCGCCGGCTGCGCACGCTGATGCGGCTGTTCCCCGATTTCGCAGACGCGGCGTATCGCGACGCGTTTGCCGCCGACCTGTCGTGGCTCGGCGCGCAGCTTGGCGTGGTGCGCGACTGGGATGTGTGCGTCAGCGAAACGCTGCCGAAGCTGCGCGATGCCGATCCCGACCCGACCGGCGAACCGGGCTGGGCCGCGACGCTCGACGCCGCCGCGGGCCAGCGCGACATCGCGCGCGGCGATCTGCGCCAGGCGGTGGCGTCGGCGCGCTATGCGCGGCTGGTGCTGGGTTGGGTCGAATGGTTGTGCCTGCTGTCGCTGCACGACGGCGAGGGCGTATCGCGCGGCCAGCGGCGTTCGCTGAAGCGGCATGTCGTGAAGCGCGTCGACAAGCTGTTCGCGCGGCTCTACACGGTGCCGAAGCTCGTCACGCTCGATCCGGACACGCGCCATCGCGTGCGCATCGACGCGAAACGGCTGCGCTATGCGCTCGAATTCTTCGTATCGATCACGGCGCGCAGCACGCGCGGCAAGCTGGTCAAGACGCTCTCGTGCGTGCAGGGCAGGTTGGGCGATGCGAACGACGCCGAGGTGGCGTTGCGCCATCTCGAACGCCTGTCGGCGCCGCCCGAGCAGCTCGGTTTCGCGCGCGGCTACGGGGCTGCCGCGCAGCGCTATGCCGCCGTTGCCGCCGAGGCGGAACTGCGCAAGCTGCGGCGTCCTAGAATTCGAGGGTGAAGGGGCGGCGTCGTTGCCGCGCGGCTCAGATGCGGTGCATCTCGGCCGGCTGGAACACGACCGTGGCCGGGCGCGACGCTGGCCGGTAATTCGGATTGGCCTTCCAGCGCGCCCGTACGTAGGGGCGCTGATGGCCCGACACCTTCAGCGCGAATTCGGTGACCCAGCGCTGCGACGGCACCGGCACGCCATGCAGCGCCACGGTCACGACCGCCAGGCTCGCGACCACGACCGGCACCGACCAGCGGTGCGGCTGCGCGCGCCAGGCGATCGCCACGAACGACAGCGCCGTGAGCGCGCCGACCACGCAGCCGGTAATCGCTTCCGACGGCGAGTGCGCGGACAGCACCACGCGCGACAGCGACACCGCCACGCCGAGCGCGATCCCGAACGCGACGCCGGCCATGCGCAGCGCCGGATGCGCGCGCGTCATCGCGATCATCATCACGACCGGATAGACGGAGATGGCGAGCATCGAATGGCCGCTGAACCCGGTGAAATCCCAGGCGCGGATGCCGATGCCGAAGCCGAGGAATGCCACCTTGGTCAGCGCGACGGCGGCGATGCCCAAGCCGAGCACGGCCAGCCAGGTGATCGCGAGGCGCAGCGAATAGCCGAGCGCGAGCCAGATCGCGAGCGTCGCGGCGAGCGGCAGCGTGATGCCCGCGCTACCGAAGTAGGTGATCCAGTTCCAGAGTTGAAGAGGCAGGTCGACCATCGAAAACGGCGGCTGAGTGAAGCGGGGAGACGGATCCGGCCGGGCGTCGCCCGCGTTGGGCGAGGCCGCGCGACGGACGGCGATCATTCAGCAGTATAACGGGGCAAATTGCGCATCGGCACGATCCGGCCCTCGGTCAAACTGCGGAAACAATGCTATTGTGCAATGCACAAATCAACCCCGTGGCACCTATGTTGGCGCCCCGATTTCAACTGCGAGCCCGATCGATGACCAAAAGTCTGACGAAGCTTTGGCTGGGCGGTATGAAGAAGATGATGCGTACAACGGTGCCGCACGGCGTCGCCAACACGCCGCTGCCCGCCTTTTCCGCCTTCCCTGTACCGGCTGCCGACGCGCCGCATGCCGCCGCGCCGCGCGAATCCCGCGTGCGACCGCGCGCGGTCGCCTGGGCCGGCGGCGAATGGACCCGCGGCGATCATCCGTTGCCGCTCGTGCTCGGGCGCTTCGTCACCCATCTCGATTACGCGCTGTACGTGCCGAACGGCCTGCCGGAAGGCGCGCCGCTGGTGGTGATGCTGCACGGCTGCCAGCAGGACGCCGACCAGTTCGCGCAGGGCACCCGCATGAACCTGCTGGCCGACCGCCACGGCTTCGCGGTGCTGTATCCCGAGCAATCGATGCAGGCACATTCGCACGGCTGCTGGCATTGGTATGACGATACCGAGCGCGGCGGGCGCGGCGAGGCGCAGGCGGTCGTCGACCTGGTGGATGCGCTCGTCGAGGCTCGCGGCTTCGATGCGTCGCGGGTTTACGTGGCCGGATTGTCGGCCGGAGCGGGGCTGGCGACGCTGCTGGCGCTGCATTTCCCCGAGCGCTTTGCGGCGATCGCGCTGCATTCGGGGCCGGCGTTCGGCGACGCGCATTCGGGCATCACCGCGATGGACGTGATGCGGCGCGGCCTGCACAGCAATCCGGCCGAGATCGCCGATCGCTACGCGGCGCACGGCAGCTATCCGGGCATGCCGGTGCTGATCGTGCACGGCGACGACGATCCGGTGGTGGCGTCCGCCAACGCGGATCAGCTGGCGGCGGCCTTCCTGCGGCTCAACGGCCTGGCCGACGCGGCGGGCGTGCCGGAAGGCGTCCAGCATGGCGAGACCTACATCGGGGATGCGCGGCTGATCGACTATCGACACGGCGGCGAGCCCGTGGTGCGCGTCTGCCACGTTGCGCAGCTCGGCCACGCATGGGCCGGCGGCGACGATACCGTCCCGTATCACGCCGCCACCGGCCCCGACGCCAGCGCAATGATCTGGGGCTTTTTTAGCGAGCAACGTCGGCAGGGTGCAACAAGGTGACCAGTATTTTTGAAACGCTTGGCGGGTGCTAGGGGTTTTCCTATAATCCGGGTTAACGCTTAAGCGATAACCCTTGGATTTGGAGAATACGACCATGTACCTGCTGAGCCGCCTGTTCCTGTTTCTGACGAAATCCTCCGAGCAAATCTCGAAAGAGCGCGCCGACGCGTATCTCGCCGACGCCACCGATCTGTACGACCTCGAATTCCGCATTCGCAAGCTCGACCAGGACGCTGCCCAACGCACACCGGCCTGGATGGCCGCTCGTTGAGCGTTGCCTGAGCCGTTGCGCGTTGCCGCGCCGCTCGCGCGCAACGAAAACGGCGTGACAGCCCATCGGTCGCCACGCCTTGCCGTACCTGCTTCCTGCTTTCGCTGTCTTTTGTCGTTTCCCGCACCCGGATTGCCGGGCGCGCGGTCGATTATCGGATCGATCGCCTGAACGTCAGGCGATGGCTATGCGCACCGGCACGTTGTTGCGGGTTGCGTTCGAGTACGGGCAGACCTCATGCGCCTTGTCCACCAGCGCCTTCGCCGCTTCCGGCTCGAGGCCGGGCAACGACACGCGCAGTTCCACGTCGAGCGCGAAGCCGCCCTTGTCGTTCGGGCCGATGCCCACTTGGCCCGTCACCGTCGCGTCGACCGGCAGCGTTTGCTTGGCCTGGCCGGCGACGAACTTCATCGCGCTCAGGAAACACGCCGAATAGCCCGCAGCGAACAGCTGTTCCGGGTTCGTGCCTTCCGCGTCCGTGCCGCCGAGCTCGCGCGGTGCCACCAGCTTCACGTCCAGCTTGTTGTCTTCCGAAACTGCCCGGCCGTCGCGGCCGCCGGTGCTGGTCGCGCTCGTCTTGTAGAGAATGTTCATGGTGACTCCTGTTCGTGTCGGTAAGGGGTAGAAGCAGGCGTGAATATATCGAACTAATTATTAGCGTGCTAACTAAATTTGAGGATGATGCGAGGCAAGGCCCGGCGGCCTGCTCAGTCGTCGTTGTGGTCGGCGAGGGCGTCGCGAAGTTGCCGGAGTTCTTCGCGGAGTTGCACGAGGAAAGCCGGCGTTTGCTGCATTGCGCAAAAAGATCGGCCGGCACCGAGCGCGCCTGCTCGCGCAGCGCGCGTCCTGCATCGGTCAGCCTGATATGGATGGACCACGCGCTCGTCGGCGGTGCTGCGCACGCGTTCGAGATAGCCGAGCGCCTCGAGCCGCTTCAGCAGCGGCGTGACGGTGGCCGAATCGAGATGCAGGCGCGCGGCGATGGAGCTAAAGTCAAATCTGGTGTACAGGGTGTCGGCATGATCAGGCGGTGAGCGATTGCTGAGCCGGTGTGCTGTCGGTCACCGGTACCCCATCTTTGAACGGCATGCCCGCCAGCAGCTCGGTCAGCTTCTCGGGCGCGCGGATCTTGCGCCACGACTCTTCGGCCGATTCGATT
>WNEB01000040.1 GCA_009914575.1 Burkholderia gladioli | reverse complement strand
AGGCTCGGGTCGTCAGGGAAAGTGCGCTTCAGGGTAGCGGCAATCTCCTGGGGCGACCACTGGCGCTCGCGCAAGCGCTGGCAAACGACACCCCAAAGGATCGAATCGGGTGCGAGCTTCAACGGCGGTCGGGCGGCTTGCCGTCGGGCGATGCGAGCCGCTTGGGCGACACGTGGGCAGTACAGGCCGTTGGTTTGCGTGTTGCGGGCCAGTTCGCGACTCAACGTCGAGGGGGAGCTCAATCGCTCGTCCCGCCAGAAATCGATGGCTCTCTTGAAATTTGAGTGGGTGAAAAGGGCCGCCGGGTACGAAAACCTACGTCGCAAAACGGTATCTTCCCACCCCTAGCCCCGCCCCAAGGCGGGGAAGTCCTCGCCGCCGGACGGGCGCTCGGGGGCCAGGCGGCGCAAGGCTTTGCCTGGCCCGAGCCCTCAAGCGTGCTCGTAGATTTCTCCGCATCAAGGGTTCGCTGCGCCGGGCTTTGCCCGCCCTTGACCCGGAAAAATCCACCCACTCGAAATTCAAGAGAGGCGAAATAACGCGGCCCCATTTCGCCCGGGCGCGTGTGGCGGTAGCGTGCATAGGCCACCGCGAACACTTCGTCGGTCATCAGCGCGCCGAGCGTGGCGCGCCAGCGCAGCGGCAGATGCGCGACGTACGGCGCGAGCGTGGCCGAATACAGCAGATGGCGCAGGGTGACGATCAGCGTGGTGGCGATCACCACCAGCGCGCCGGCGCCGCCGGCCAGCAGGCCGATCGCGATGAATTGCGCCGAGCCGGCGAACACGATCAGCGACATCAGTTCGCCGTGCCGCCAGGCCAGCGGCCCGGCCGTGACGAGCGTGCCGAAGATCACGCCGAACGGAGCGGCGCCGACCATCATCGGAAACGTGTCGCGCGCGCCGTCGGCGATTCGCGCAGCGGGCGCGGCGGGTGTTGCGCGGCGGATGGAGTGGGGTGAGACGGGTTCAACGGTGAGTCCTCCTGGAGCGCCGAGCATAGCGAAGCGGCGTCAGGCAGGCTTGTACTTCTTGCGGCGCGTCTACTTCTTCGCGCTCTGCCAGCGGCCCGAGCGAGCGCTGCAGGCGCAGCTGATTGCGCCACGCGTGCGGCGCCATGCCGGTCGCGCGCGTGAACAGCCGCGCCGCATGGAATGGCGACAGCCCGACCGCTTCGGCCACCTCGGCCAGCGCGACGGGCGTGGTCAGGTCGGCGGCGAGCCGTTCGCGCATGCGCGCGACGCGCGGCTCGTCGACCGCGGGCACGCCGGCGCGGGGCCGACCGAGCGCATGCCGCACGAGCAGCGTGGAGAGCGCGTCGAGCAGCGCCGTTTCGACCGCCAGCGGTTCGACCAGGCCGCGCGGCAGCGGAGAATCGGCAAGCGGGCCGGGCGGCGGCGGGGGATCGTCGTGGGCCGGCGCGATGTCCACGCCGTCCGCTTCGAGCAGGCGATGCGCGAGCAGCAGGCGCCGTGCGCAATCGGGATCGTGCAGCGCGTCGTCGGGGAACCACGGCACCGGCTGCGGCGAGCCGGCGATTTCGTCGGCCAGCGCGCGCAGGTAGTCGATCGGCACGTAGGAGACGCGGTAGCGCCAGCCGTTCTCCGTCGCGCGAGAGCCGGTATGCATCTCGCCCGGATGGATGATCGGCATCGAGCCGGTATCGGCGATCCGCAGGCTGCCGCGATAGCGATAGTGCTCGGCGCCCGTTTCGATCACCGGCACCGTGTACGCGTCGTGCCAGTGCGGCGCGAACGTGTGCTCGCGATAGGTGGCGGTGACGAGGTCGGCTTCCGGCAGCAACGGCGTGCGCCAGTAGCGGGCGGCGTCGATGAGGCGGGCGGAGCGCATGACGGAGCGGCGGGTTGCTTGAGCGGGATCGGCGTGGCGTCGGGCACCGGCACGGTCGTGACGCTGTTCTTCGCGCTGCCCGACACCACGCGGTCGCTGTAGGTCAGGTAGACGAGCGTGTTGCGCTTCTTGTCGACCACGCGCACCACGTGCAGCGTCTTGAAGATGAACGACATGCGCTCGCTGAACACGTCGGTCTGCTGCTTGAGCGGTTGCGCGAAGTGGATCGGCGCGACCTGGCGGCAGGCGATCGACGCCTCGCTCGGATCTTCCGCCAGGCCGAGGCTGCCGCCCTTGATGCCGCCGGTGCGCGCCCGCGACACGTAACAGGTCACGCCCTGCACGAGCGGATCGTCGTAGGCTTCGACCACCACGCGATCGGAGCCGGTGACGCGGAAGTTCGTGTTGACTCTGGCGACTTCCTCCGCGCCGGCGGCAAACGGAAACAGCGAAGCGGCGAGACAGGTCGCGGCGGCAAGGCGATGGCTGATCATGGGCGGACGGACAGGAATACGAAGGGAATTCGACTCTAGCACGGCGCGCAGCCGGGAACCCGCGCGGGCGGTCGTGCGGAAACGGAGCGAGGGCAGGGCGGAAAAACAAAAAGGCCCGTCGTGAGACGGGCCTTTTCGCTGTTTGGCTCCCCGACCTGGGCTCGAACCAGGGACCTACGGATTAACAGTCCGGCGCTCTACCGACTGAGCTATCGGGGAATAAATCGGTACTGCGTTTGTTCGATGCCGACTCGCTGAAACCAGCGCGCCAAGCATTTTTGGCTCCCCGACCTGGGCTCGAACCAGGGACCTACGGATTAACAGTCCGGCGCTCTACCGACTGAGCTATCGGGGAACAAACAGCAGAGAAATGAGATTCGGCTCTCTTGAAATTTGAGTGGGTGAAAAGGGCCGCCGGGTACGAAAATCTACGTCGCAAAATGGTATCTTCCCCCCCCTAGCCCCGCCCCCAAGGCGGGGAAGTCCTCGCCGCCGGACGGGCTCGGGGGCCAGGCGGCGCAAGGCTTTGCCTGGCCCGAGCCCTCAAGCGTGCTCGTAGATTTCTCCGCATCAAGGGTTCGCTGCGCCGGGCTTCGCCCGCCCTTGACCAGAAAAAATCCGCCCAGTCGAAATTCAAGATAAATTCATATTATATGGGGCTAACGTGGGAGTGTCAAGCCCTTGCGCGAAATTTCCGGAGAAATCGGCAGCGAGGCTGCGCCGCAGGCGGGGGCAACCGTTGCGAGACAGGCGGATCAGCGCTCGAGCAGGTGCAGTTTGTCCTGCACGTCCTTCCACTCGTCGGCGTCGCCGGGGGCCGGCTTCGTCTTGGTGATCGACGGCCACAGCTTGGCCAGTTCGGCATTCAGCGGCGTGTATTGCTGCTGGTCGCCCGGAACGTCTTCCTCTGCGTAGATCGCATTGGTCGGGCACTCGGCCACGCACACGGCGCAGTCGATGCATTCGTCCGGATCGATCGCGAGAAAATTGGGACCTTCACGGAAGCAATCCACCGGGCACACATCGACGCAATCCGTGTATTTGCACTTGATGCAGCCTTCGGTCACAACGTGAGTCATTCAAAACGCTCCTGCTTGGCGATGATTATCTGTGGGGGTCGGCTTTTCGCCAAATGCGGCATTGTAACTGAACCCGAAAACGCGTATCGAGCCGCGCCCGCCCTGCTTTATACCGTTTCGTGATTAGTTTATGGCGTGGCGCCGTGTCGCAGTGACAAGGATGGTCTGTCGCGCATTCGGGTAACATGCGGCAGGCATGTCCGGGCAGGGCGCTCGCGTGGAGACGGAGCGGCTCGTCCAGGCCCGGGCGCACCCTCGCGGCCGGCGTCGTGCGCGGCGGTCTTCGCGCGTTAGGCAGTCTTTCTAGGCAGTCTCGAATCATGATCATTACTTCGCTGCTCGACACCGATCTGTACAAGTTCACGATGATGCAGGTGGTGCTGCATCACTTCCCGGTCGCCAACGTCGAATACCGGTTCCGTTGCCGCAATCCCGGCATCGATCTAGTGCCGTATATCGACGAGATTCGCGACGAAGTGCGCGGCCTGTGCCATCTGCGCTTCACCGAGGCCGAACTCGATTACCTGCGCGAGATGCGCTTCATCAAGGGCGATTTCGTCGAGTTCCTCGCGCTGTTCCATCTCAACGAGAAGTACATCGAGATCTCGCCGTCGCCGAAGGCCAATGGCGAGATCGACATCGTGATTCGCGGCCCGTGGCTGCACACGATCCTGTTCGAGATCCCGGTGCTGGCGATCGTCAACGAGGTGTATTTCCGCAACACGCAGAGCGACCCCGATTACGGCGAAGGCCGCGAACGCCTGCGCGACAAGATCACGCTGCTCGGCGCGAAGCCCGAATACGCCGAATGCAAGATCGCCGATTACGGCACGCGCCGCCGCTTCTCGAAGGTGTGGCACGAGGAAGTGGCGATGACGCTGCGCGACGGGCTCGGCGCCCAGTTCGCCGGCACCAGCAACGTGTACTACGCGAAGAAGCACGGCATCACGCCGCTCGGCACGATGGCGCACGAATACCTGCAGGCCTGTCAGGCGCTCGGCCCGCGGCTGCGCGATTCGCAAACCTACGGGCTCGAGATGTGGGCCAAGGAATATCGCGGCGACCTCGGCATCGCGCTGTCCGACGTCTACGGCATGGACGCGTTCCTGCGCGATTTCGACATGTACTTCTGCAAGCTGTTCGACGGCGCGCGCCACGATTCCGGCGATCCGTTCGAGTGGGGCGAGAAGATGATCCGCCATTACGAGGCGAACCGCTGCGACCCGCGCACCAAGGTGCTGGTGTTCTCCGACGCGCTCGACATCCCGAAGGTGCTGCAGCTGTACGAGCGTTTCCGCGACCGCTGCAAGCTCGCGTTCGGCGTCGGCACCAATCTGACCAACGACCTCGGCTACCGACCGCTGCAGATCGTCATCAAGGTGGTCCGCTGCAACGGTCAGCCGGTCGCCAAGCTGTCCGATTCGCCGGGCAAGAGCATGTGCGACGACAAGAACTATCTGGCGTATCTGCGTCAGGTGTTCGGCATCGCGCAGCCGGTCGAGGACGAGTCGGCGGGCAAGTAACGCCGCGGGCCGGCGCGCGCTTGCGGGCGCGTGTCGCGACCTGTCCGAACGGCCGGTTGCGGGCCATCGCGCCGGCATCGACCGCTATAATCGAGCGCGATCCCACCGCCACGTTCACGAGGACCGCACATGGACACGTCGGCTGCCCGCCGCAAGATCTTCGCGCGCATCCGCGCGGCCCAGGGGCGTCCGGTCGAAGCCGAGGCGCACGAGCACGACGAGGCCGCCGATTACCTCGCGCGCCATCCGGTCGGCCCGCGCCCGCCGATGCCCACCGATCCCGACGCGCTCGTCGCCCGCTTCACCAAGGAAGCCGTGCGCATGGCCACCACGGTCGACGCCGTCGACACGCTGGCCGATGTGTCGGCCGCCGCCCGCTACTCGCTCAACACGCGCTGCCCACGCAGGCCATCGCCTGGCGCACGCTCGGCGAACTCGACTGGCGCGCGGCCCGGCCTCGACGTCGAATGCCGCAAGCCGCGCGACGGCGACCTGGTCGGCATCACGGGCTGCTTCTGCGCGCCGGCCGAAACCGGCTCGCTGGTGCTGCTGTCCGGCCCGGATACCTACGCATCGGTCGCGCTGCTGCCGGAAACCCATCTCGTCGTGGTGCCCGCCTCGCGCGTCGTCGCCGGCCACGAGGAAGCGTTCGCGCTGATCCGCGCCGAACACGGAGAATTGCCGCGCGCGGTGAACATCGTGTCGGGCCCATCGCGCACGGGCGATATCGAGCAGACCATCGTGCTCGGCGCACACGGCCCGTATCGCGTGCACGCGATCGTGGTGCGCGGCGCATGAGCCGCGCCGTTCGTTCGTTGCGCGCCATGCCGCTCGCCGCGTGCGTGCCGCTGCTCGCCGTGCTCGCGCTGCTGCCGGTGCCGGCGGCGGCCGCCACGCTCGACGGGGCGACGCTGTCCGCGCTGTGGGGCCTGCCGTTCGCCGGCATGTTGCTGTCGATCGCGGTGTTTCCGTTGATCGCGCCGGCGTTCTGGCATCACCACTTCGGCAAGATTGCCGCGGCCTGGGCGGTGGCGTTTCTTGCGCCGTTCGCGGCCGCCTTCGGTGCAGGCACCGCGCTCGGCACGCTGATCCACGCGCTGCTCGAGGAATACATCCCGTTCATCGTGCTGCTGACCGCGCTCTACACGGTGGCGGGCGGCATCTGCGTGCACGGCGACCTGCGCGCCTCGCCCGCGCGCAACACCGGGCTGCTCGCGCTCGGCGCGGTGCTCGCGAGCCTGATGGGCACCACCGGCGCCGCGATGCTGCTGATCCGACCGCTGCTGCGCGCCAACGGGCGGCGTCCGCGCGTCGTGCACGTGGTGGTGTTCTTCATCTTCCTCGTCGCGAACGCCGGCGGCGCGCTGTCGCCGCTCGGCGATCCGCCGCTGTTCCTCGGCTTCCTGAACGGCGTCGATTTCTTCTGGACCACGATCCATCTCGCGCGGCCCACGCTGTTCATCTGCGGCGTGCTGCTGGCCGTGTTCTACGCGATCGACAGCTGGCGCTTCCGCCAGGATGGCGACGGCGAAGCCTCGCCGCGCGCCGCGCGGATCGCCGAGGCGGTGCCGCTGCGCCTGACGATCGAGGGCAAGGTCAATTTCGTGCTGCTCGCGGCGATCGTCGCGCTGGTGCTGATGAGCGGCATCTGGAAGCCCGGCATCGAATTCGACGTGCTGGGCACGCACGTCGCGCTGCAGAACGCGGTGCGCGATGCGGCGCTGATCGCGGTGGCGCTGCTGTCGTTGTGGCTGACGCCGCGCCCGGCACGCGAAGGCAATGCGTTCGACTGGGCGCCGATCGAGGAGGTGGCCAAGCTGTTCGCGGGTATCTTCGTGACGATCGCGCCGGTGATCGTGATCCTGCGCGCCGGTGCGGACGGCGCGTTCGCGCCGATCGTGCATCTCGTGACGGGCGCCGACGGCGAGCCGGTCGTGCCGATGCTGTTCTGGGCGACGGGCCTGCTGTCCTCGTTCCTCGACAACGCGCCGACCTACTTCGTATTCTTCAACCTCGCCGGCGGCGATGCGCCGACGTTGATGACCTCGGGTGCCGCCGCGCTCGCGGCGATCTCGACCGGCGCGGTCTTCATGGGCGCGAGCAGCTATATCGGCAACGCGCCGAACTTCATGGTGAAGGCGATCGCCGAATCGCGCGGGATTCGCATGCCGAGCTTCTTCGCCTACCTGGGCTGGTCGTTCGGCATTCTCGTGCCGGTGTTCGCGCTGGCGACATGGCTCTTCTTTTCCGCCTGAGCAGGGCGGATTTCAACGCGGTTTGGCGGCCCGGCGGCGCAGTGGCGCGAAGCCGGTCGTGCGCATTTGACGGAGGCAGGCAATGCAGAAAATCCTGGTGGCGCGTCCGATCTTCCCGGATGTGATCGAGCGGCTGAAGCAGCATTTCGAGGTGGACTGGAACAACGGCGACGCGCTCTCGGCCGACGCGCTGCACGCACGCCTCGCCGACAAGGACGGCGCGCTGACGGCCGGCGACACGATCGGCGCGGCTGCGCTGGCCGCGGCACCGAAGCTGCGCGCCGTGTCGAACATGGCGGTCGGCTACAACAACTTCGACATCGCGGCGTTCAACGCGGCGAACGTGCTCGGCACCAACACGCCCGACGTGCTCAACGAGAGCACGGTCGATTTCGGCTGGGCGCTGATGATGGCCGCCGCGCGGCGGATCGCCGAATCGGAGCACTGGCTGCGCGCCGGCAAGTGGGAGAAGTGGTCGTTCGACAGCTTCCTCGGCGCGGATCTGCACGGCGCGACGCTCGGCGTCGTCGGCATGGGCCGCATCGGCCAGGCGCTCGCGCGCCGCGCGCGCGGCTTCAACATGCGCGTGGTGTATCATAACCGCTCGCGCGTCGCGCCCGAGATCGAGGCCGACCTGAACGCCGAATATCTGTCGAAGGAAGCGCTGCTGCGCCAGGCCGATCACGTCGTGCTGGTGCTGCCGTACACGAAGGAAAGCCATTACACGATCGGCGTGGCGGAACTCGCGCTGATGAAGCCCACGGCCACGCTGACCAACATCGCGCGCGGCGGCATCGTCGACGACGCGGCGCTGGCCGCGGCGCTGGCCGCGGCGCTGCGCGAGCGCCGCATCGCGGCCGCCGGCCTCGATGTGTTCGTGGGCGAGCCGAGCGTGAACCCGGCGCTGCTCGAGGTGCCGAACATCGTCATAACGCCGCATATCGCGAGCGCGACCGAGGCGACGCGCCGCGCGATGGCAAACCTCGCGGCCGACAACCTGATCGCGGGCCTCGGCGTCGGCCCGCGCGCGGGCCACCCGCCGAACCCGGTCAATCCCGACGTGCTCGGCAAGGCGCGCGCATGACGATGCCGTTGTTGCTTGGCGCGATCGTCGTGCTGGCGGTGGCGCTCGCGATCGCGCTGGTGGTGCTCTGGCGCGGTTCCGGCCGTGCCGGCGACGGCATCGGCTGGCTCGGCGAGCGGCTCGACGACGTGCAGGACGAACAGGCCCGCGCCACCGAGCGGCTCGAACGCGCGCTGCGCGGCGAGATCACCGAAAGCTCGCGCGGCGCGCGCACGGAGTTGTCGGGCAGCTTCACGCAGCTTCAGCAGATGCTGGCCGCGCAGATGACGAGCGTGGCCACCGTGCAGAACCAGCAGATCGACGGCTTCGCGCAACAACTGGCGAAGCTGGTGGCGGCCAATACGCAGCAGTTCGACGCGATGCGCGACGGCCTGCATCAGCAGGCGCAACTGGCGCGCGACGAGCAGGGCGCCGCGCTGCGCCATTTCGGCGCGGTGCTGAATCAGCAGCTCGTGCAGTTGACCGAGGCCAACGACCGCCGCATCGGCGAGGTGCGCGCCACGCTCGAACAGCGCCTGAAGGATATCGAGGCTAACAACGCCGCGAAGCTCGACGAGATGCGCCGCACCGTCGACGAAAAGCTGCATGCGACGCTCGAGCAGCGGCTCGGCGAATCGTTCCGGCTCGTGTCCGAGCGGCTCGAACAGGTGCATCGCGGGCTCGGCGAGATGCAGACGCTGGCGGTCGGCGTGGGAGACCTGAAGAAGGTGCTGACCAACGTCAAGACGCGCGGCACCTGGGGCGAGGTGCAGCTCGAGGCGCTGCTCGAACAGATGCTGACGCCCGATCAATACGCGAAGAACGTCGCCACGGTGCCGAAGCGCAGCGAGCGCGTCGAATTCGCGATTCGCCTGCCGGGCAAGCAGCACGATTCGCAGCCGGTATGGCTGCCGATCGACGCGAAATTTCCGCGCGAGGATTACGAGCGGCTCATCGATGCGCAGGAGCGTGCCGATGCGGCGGTCGTGGAGGAGGCGGCGCGCGCGCTTGAAATACGGGTCCGCGCCGAGGCGAAGACGATCGCCGAGAAGTACGTCTCGCCGCCGCACACCACCGATTTCGCGTTGCTGTTCCTGCCGACCGAGGGGTTGTACGCCGAGATTCTGCGGCGGCCGGGGCTCAGCGATCTGCTGCAGCGCGAATATCGCGTGACGGTCGCCGGGCCGACCACGCTGACGGCGCTGCTCAACAGCCTGCAGATGGGCTTCCGCACGCTGGCCATCGAGCGTCGCTCGAGCGAGGTCTGGCAGGTGCTGGGCGCGGTCAAGACCGAGTTCGGCAAGTTCGGCGACGTGCTGGCGCGCACCAAATCGCAACTCGAGACGGTGACGCGCTCGATCGAGGCCGCCGAGCAACGCACGCGCGTGATGAACCGCAAGCTCAAGGATGTCGAGGCGCTGCCCGGCGACGATGCGGCGGGCCTGCTCGGCGAGGCGGGCGCGGACGAGGAAGCCTAGGGAAACGCTGATTTATTCGACTCGGCGGTCATCTCTGACGTAGCCGAGGACGTTGTAGAAGACAGTTCACGGAACGAAGCCACGACGATGAAACGGCAGATGAGCTTTGCGGAAGCAGAAAGCGCGGGCAAGAAGCGCGTGACCAGGCGTCAGCGTTTCCTGGACGAGATGGAGAAGCTCGTGCCGTGGTCGCGGTTGCTGACGGCGATTGAGCCGTACTACCCGAAGGGTGAACGTGGCCGCCCGCCGATCGGTCTGGAGCGGATGCTTCGAATCTACTTTCTGCAGCAATGGTACGGCCTGTCGGACGAAGGGCTGGAGGACGCGCTGTACGACAGCATCGCGATGCGGGTCTTCGCGGGCATTGATCTCGCCGTCGAGAACGTGCCGGACGCGACCACGCTGTTGAAGTTTCGGCGCCTGCTGCTCGAGCATGACCTGACGCGCAAGCTGTTCGACGAGATTGGTATCTCGCTGTGC
>WNEB01000004.1 GCA_009914575.1 Burkholderia gladioli | reverse complement strand
TGACCGTGGTAGCCAATACTGCTCGCGCGAGCACCGCGCCCTGTTGGAGCAATACGCTTTGATCGCCAGCATGAGTGCCAGAGGCAACTGCTACGACAACGCAGCAATGGAGAGTTGGAACCACAGTCTGAAGGTCGAGGCCATCCATGGTGAACACCTCGCCACACGGGAGCAGGCCAAGGCTCATGTGTTTGACTACATTGAGGTTGACTACAATCGGATCCGGCTGCACTCGACCCTGGGCTACCTCAGCCCAGAGCAGTACGAGCTGGCCAATGTCGCTTAGATAGGTGTCCGTAAATCAGGGGCAAGATCATTGCGGCCGTTTCGGCTTCTGTGGTCTAATGGCCGCCTGACGAAACAGGGGTGCTTTGCTGTCGGCCCGGTCCGGGAACGGATCGCGCGGCGTGCGGCGGCAAGGCTGAGAGAGACCCTTCGCACCCGATCCGGGTAATACCGGCGCGGGAAGTTTCCGATTCCACCGGGCCGCGCCCGCCGCCATCGTTTGGGATGTGATCGGCATGCGCCGTCCGGTCGGCTCCGACCGCTGGTTTCGTCCGTTCGATTGCGCCCGCGCGCGTTACGGAAGGAAGCCCATGTCTGTTCTGCCTGCCCTGTTGTATTCCCTCGATTTCGATGCCGCGTGTCGTCCGTTCCGGACGGTCGTCGATGCGCGCACGCGCGCCGTGCGTGCCGCCGCCTGCGTGCAAACGGAGACGGCGCGATGAGCGGCGCATCCGGTGCGCGCGTCGACGTCGCCGTGCTCGGCGGCGGCCTGGTCGGCCGGCTGATCGCGTGGCGGCTTGCCGGCGCGGGGCTGCGCGTCTCGCTGTACGAACGCGGCGATGCGGCCGGCTCGGGCGCGGTCGCGTGGGTGGCGGCCGCGATGCTCGCGCCGCTGGCCGAGGCCGCGAGCGCTGAACTGCTGATCACCGAACTCGGCGCGGCCTCGCTCGAACGCTGGCCCGGCTGGCTCGCCGAACTGCCCGAGCCGGTGTTTTTCCAGCGCAACGGCACGCTCGTCGTGTGGCATCAGGCCGATCGCGCCGAGGCGCCGCTGTTCGAGCGGCGCGTGCGCGCCAACGCGCCGGCCGCGCTCGTCGAGGGCGGTTTCGTCGCGCTGGCGGGCGCGCAGGTCGACGCGGCCGAGCCGGCGCTGGCCGGGCGCTTCGGGCGCGGCTGGCTGTTGCCGCGCGAGGGCCATCTCGACAACCGCCAGACGCTCGCCGCGCTGGCCGTGGGCCTGGCCGAACGCGGCGTCGCCACGCACTGGCACACCGCCGTCGATGCCGCGCCCGAGCCCGGCGCGCACCTCACGATCGATTGCCGCGGCCTCGGCGCGAAGCCGGTGCTGCCGGCGCTGCGCGGGATACGCGGCGAGGTCGCGCGCATGCATGCGCCGGGCATCGGCCTGACGCGGCCGGTGCGGCTGCTGCATCCGCGCTACCCGCTCTACATCGCGCCGAAGCAGAACGATCTGTACGTGATCGGCGCGACCGAGGTGGAAGGCGAGGACATGTCGCCCGTCAGCGTGCGCTCGGCGCTCGAATTGCTGAGCGCCGCGTTTTCCGTGCATCCGGCGTTCGGCGAGGCGCGCATTCTCGAACTCGGCACGCAGTGCCGGCCGACGCTGCCCGACCACCGCCCGGCGATCGTCCGGCGCGGCGCGGCGACGCTGGCCGTCAACGGCCTGTACCGGCACGGCTTCATGATCGCGCCCGAGGTGGCGCAGGCCGCGGTCGAGTGGGTGCAGGCGTGGTTCGGCGGTGCGCCGGGCCTGCGGCGCGCCGATGCCGACGCCTTCGCCGCCTGGCGCGCCGCCGCGCGCTGGCCCGACCTGTTCCAGACCGACGCGGCGCATGCGTAAAGCGCCGCCACCGACAGGCCGAATCCCGCTATGGACATCCAGATCAATCAACAGACGCTGACGCTCCCCGACGGCGCGACCGTCGCCGACGCGCTCGCCGCCTACGAGGCCCGCCAGCCGTTCGCGGTGGCCGTCAACGGCGCGTTCGTCGCGCGCACGCGCCACGCCCAGCATGCGCTGGCGGCCGGCGACCGGCTCGACGTCGTGCATCCCGTCGCGGGCGGCTGAACCGCGCGCCATCACAGGACTTCCCCATGACGCTCCTCTCCCATCCCGATTCGCTGACGCTGTACGGCACCGCGTTCCAGAGCCGCGTGCTGCTCGGCACGTCGCGCTATCCGTCGCTGCAATCGCTGTCCGATTCGATTGCCGCGTCGAAGCCCGGCATGGTCACCGTCGCTCTGCGCCGGCAGATGAACGCCGGCACCGCCGAGGCCGGCTTCTTCGATCTGCTCAAGCGCCACGACGTGCCGCTGCTGCCGAACACGGCCGGCTGCCAGACGGTGGCCGAGGCGGTCAACACCGCGCAGATGGCGCGAGAGGTGTTCGAGACCGACTGGATCAAGCTCGAACTGATCGGCGACGACTACACGCTGCAACCCGACCCGGTCGACCTGATCGAGGCGGTCGCCCTGCTCGTGAAGGACGGCTTCAAGGTGCTGCCGTATTGCACCGAGGATCTCGTGATCGGCCGCCGCCTGCTCGACGCCGGCTGCGAGGCGCTGATGCCGTGGGGCGCGCCGATCGGTACCGGCAAGGGCGTCGTCAATCCGTACGGGCTGCGCGTGCTGCGCGAGCGGCTGCCGGACGTGCCGCTGATCGTCGATGCGGGGCTCGGCGTGCCCTCGCATGCGTGCCAGGTGATGGAGTGGGGGTTCGACGGCGTGTTGCTGAACACGGCCGTGTCGCAGGCAACCCATCCCGAGATCATGGCGCGCGCGTTCGCGCAGGGCGTCGAGGCGGGGCGCGCCGCGTATCTGGCCGGCCCGATGGACGCGCGCGAAACCGCGGACGCGAGCACGCCGGTGGTCGGCATGCCGTTCTGGCACCACGACGGAGGCGCGCAATGACGGCCGCGCCCGCCTCGCGTTTCGCCGCGCTGTTCTGGTGGCCGCCGGCCGACGAACTCGCCGCCGCCGCCGAGCGGATCCGCGCGCGGCTCGGCGAGTGGCCCGAGCGCAGCGCGCCGGCGCGAATCTGTGTCGCGGCACCCGAACATTCGCAACCGGGCGACCTGCTCGTGACGACGGCGCGCGATGCCGAAGCCGGCGCCGCGCGCGCGGCCGCGCTGCTCGCGGCGGGCGGCGCGGTGATCGAAATCGACGAGCGCCACGCCACGCTCAGAACGGCGCAGGCGCGCTACGCGCTGACCGCCGCCGCGCCGCTGGCCGACGACTGGATCGCCGCGCTGGCCGCGTTCGTCGATTGCGGGTTCGCGCCGCACGACGCGCTGGTGCTGGCGCTCGCCTGGCGCGACGGAGACGAGAAAGCCCGGGCGGGCGAGGGCGAGGCGTGGCCCGTCGAGCCGGCCCGGTTTCCGTCGATCGCCGGTGCGCCGGCCGCGCCCGAACCGGCGTTCGCGCCGTGCCCGGCCGCGCTCGGGCTGTATCCGGTGGTGCCGTCGGCCGAGTGGGTCGAGCGCGTGCTCGACTACGGCGCGCGCACCGTGCAACTGCGCGTGAAGGGCGCGACGCCCGAGCAGCTGGCCGCGGACATCGCGCGCGCCGTGGCGGCCGGTCGTCGTTATCCGGATGCGCGCGTGTTCATCAACGATCACTGGCGGCTGGCGATCGAGGCGGGCGCGTACGGCGTGCATCTCGGCCAGGAAGACCTGGAGACGGCCGATCTCGGCGCGATCGCCGCGGCCGGGCTGCGGCTCGGGTTGTCGAGCCACGGCTATTACGAAATGCTGGTGGCGCTGCGCATGCGCCCCAGCTATCTTGCGCTCGGGCCGGTGTACGCGACCGCCACCAAGGCCGTCGCCGCACCGCCTCAGGGCCTTGCGCGGATCGCGCGCTATGCGCGCTTCGCCGGCCGGCGCGCGCCGCTGGTGGCGATCGGCGGCGTCAGCGCCGAGCGGCTGCCGGGCGTGATCGCCACCGGCGTGGGCAGCGTCGCGGTGGTCAGCGCGATTACCGCGGCCGACGATCCGCGCGCGGTCGTGGCAGCACTGGACGTCTGCTTCCCGCGCTGACCGGAAGCGGGGCGTGATCGCCGGCGGGCGGCGCATTGCTTCCCCCGGCGATTGTTGCGATTGCCGCGACGCAGCGTTGCGGGCCGCGCCCGCCCGCCGCGGCGAAATGCTCGCCCGGTGCGGCTTTCGGCCTCGCGGCCAGGCGCGGCGGGGCGCGCAGTTACATCGCGTAACGATTGCCCAGATGCGGAAATTGCCGCGCTGCACACCTTGCAGGCATCAATCCAATGCAGGCCCTATAATTCGGCGTTCTGTGTAACAGGATTGACAGCTCCGTGAGCTCCCCTTCCGAGTCCCTGCTAGAACTTCGCGACGTCGATTTCGGCTACGGCGATCGGCTCGTGCTGTCGAATCTGAACCTGCGCTTCGGGCGCGGCCAGGTGGTCGCGGTGATGGGCGGGTCCGGGTGCGGCAAGACGACCGTGCTGCGCCTGATCGGCGGCCTGGTGCGCGCGCGGCGCGGCCAGGTGCTGTTCGACGGCGCCGATCTCGGCGCGCAGTCGCGCGACGGCCTCTACGCGCTGCGCCGCAAGATGGGCATGCTGTTCCAGTTCGGCGCGCTGTTCACCGACATGTCCGTGTTCGACAACGTCGCGTTCGCGCTGCGCGAGCATACCGACCTGCCCGAGCCGCTGATCCGCGACCTGGTGCTGATGAAGCTCAACGCGGCGGGCCTGCGCGGCGCGCGCGACCTGATGCCGTCCGAGGTGTCGGGCGGCATGGCGCGCCGCATCGCGCTGGCCCGCGCGATCGCGCTCGATCCGCAGCTGATCATGTACGACGAGCCGTTCGCCGGCCTCGACCCGATCTCGCTCGGCATCACCGCGAACCTGATCCGCACGCTGAACGAGGCGCTCGGCGCCACCTCGATCCTGGTCACGCACGACGTGCCGGAATCGTTCGCGATCGCCGATTACGTCTACTTCCTCGGCAACGGCGGCGTGCTGGCCGAAGGCACGCCCGACCAGCTGCGCGCCTCGACCGAGCCGAGCGTGCGCCAGTTCATCGACGGCGTGCCCGACGGCCCGTTCCGGTTTCACTACACGAGTCCGCCGCTCGACGCGGATTTCGGTCTTGGCGGAGGGCGCCGATGATCAGCGCGATCGGTCGTTACGTGGTCGGCGGTCTCGAACGCACGGGGTATGCATCCCGGCTGTTCGTGCGCCTCGTGTTCGAATGCTTCGCCCTGTTGCGCCGGTCGCGGCTCGTCACGAAACAGATCCACTTCCTCGGCAATTATTCGTTCGTGATCATTGCCGTGTCGGGGCTGTTCGTCGGCTTCGTGCTGGGCCTGCAGGGCTACTACACGCTGAACCGCTACGGCGCGGAGCAGTCGCTCGGCCTGCTGGTGGCGCTCTCGCTGGTGCGCGAGCTGGGGCCGGTGGTCACCGCGCTGCTGTTCGCGGGCCGCGCCGGCACCTCGCTGACGGCCGAAATCGGCCTGATGAAGGCCGGCGAGCAGCTCACGGCGCTCGAGATGATGGCGATCGATCCGATCAAGAACGTGATCGCGCCGCGCATGTGGGCCGGCATCATCACGATGCCGCTGCTCTCGGCGATCTTCTGCGCGGTCGGCGTGATCGGCGGTTACGTGGTCGGCGTGATCCTGATCGGCGTCGATCCGGGCGCGTTCTGGTCGCAGATGCAGGGCAGCGTGGACGTCTGGTCCGACGTCGGCAACGGCGTGCTCAAGAGCGTGGTGTTCGGCTTCGCCGTCACCTTCACGGCGCTCTACCAGGGTTACGAAGCGAAGCCGACGCCGGAAGGCGTGTCGCGCGCGACCACCCGAACCGTCGTGTACGCGTCGCTCGCGGTACTCGGCCTCGATTTCCTGCTGACTGCGCTTATGTTCAGCTGAGTCGGCCATTTCAGAGATGACGATGAAAAAGACTGCTCTCGACTTCTGGGTCGGCCTGTTCGTGGTGGTGGGCTTCCTGGCCCTGCTGTTCCTCGCGCTGAAGGTGGGCAACATGAGCTCGCTGTCGTTCCAGCAGACCTACCCGGTCAAGATGAAGTTCGACAATATCGGCGGCCTGAAGCCGCGCGCCGCGGTCAAGAGCGCCGGCGTGGTGGTCGGCCGGGTCGGCGCGATCGGCTTCGACACCAATACCTATCAGGCCGTCGTCACGATCGACGTGGACAAGCAGTACGAATTTCCGAAGGATTCGTCGGCGAAGATCCTGACCTCCGGCCTGCTCGGCGAGCAGTACATCGGGCTCGAACCGGGCGGTGACACGGAAATGCTGAAAGCGGGCGATACCATCACGATGACGCAATCGGCGATCGTGCTGGAAAATCTGATCGGGCAATTCCTGTACAGCAAGGCGGCGGATGCGGGCGGCACGAAGCCGCCGGCGGCAGCCGCGGCCTCGGGGGCGGGCGCGCAGTAACGGGCGCCATCATCCCCACGACGAAACAAGACAAAAGAGAAGAGGGAATAACCATGCAGACCATGCGCTTCAGGAACGCGGCACTGGTCGCCGCGGCTGTCGTTGCGATGAGCGGTTGCGCCACCGTCCAGACGCCCACCAAGGGCGATCCGATGGAAGGCTTCAACCGCACGATGTACAAGTTCAACCACACGATCGACACCTATGCGCTGAAGCCCGCCGCGAAGGGCTATCAGTGGGTGGTGCCGGGGCCGGTCCGCGAGAGCGTGACGAATTTCTTCTCGAACATCGGCGACGTGTACATCGCCGCCAACAACCTCGTGCAGCTGCGCATCGCCGACGGCGTGGGCGACATCATGCGCGTGGTGATCAACACGGTGTTCGGCGTCGGCGGCCTGTTCGACGTGGCGACGGTCGCGAAGCTGCCCAAGCACACCAACGACTTCGGCATCACGCTCGGCCACTACGGCGTGCCGGCCGGCCCGTACGTCGTGCTGCCGTTCCTCGGACCGAGCACGGTGCGCGACACGGCGGGCCTCGCCGTCGACTACGCCGGCAACCCGCTGACCTACGTGCACCCCGATGCGCTGAGCTGGGGCCTGTTCGGCGTGAATCTGCTGAACACGCGCGCCAACCTGCTCGGCGCGGGCGACGTGCTCGACGCAGCCGCGATCGACAAGTATTCGTTCGTGCGCAACGCCTACCTGCAACGCCGCCAGTCGCTGATTTCCGCCTCGGGCGGCCCCGGCGACCGGAAGGCCGCGGCGGCGGTGCCCGACTACAGCAGCGATTCGCTGCCGAAGTACGACCTGCCGGAAGACGGCTCGGCGCCGGCAACGGGTGCCGCGGGTGCCGCAGCCGGCGCGGCGGTCTCGCCGGCCCGCGCGGTGCCGGCTTCGGCGGCTGCCGCTGTACCCGCCTCGGAGGCGTCGGACGCGGTCGCGCAGCCGAATCCGGTCAGTGCCCCCCACGTGCCGGCGCAGAACGTCGTGCCGCCGTCGCCGAACGGCTTCCGGCTTCCATTGGCCGAGCCTGCGCCTCCACTGATCCGGCCCCGGTTCGTTACAGCCGGAAACGTTTGTGACGGTGACGGATGCAACTTGCAGCCCGTTACCGGTTCAAAATGACGCACCGCTTACTTCGCAGGACACGCTCATGAAAAAACTGTTTCTGATCCCCGTCGTCGCCGCCTTCCTCTCGTTCGGCGGCGCGGCCTACGCTCAGGTCGACCAGTCGAATCCGCAAGCGCTCATCAAGACGGTCACCGAGCAAGTGCTCAACGAGGTCCGCACGCAATCGATCAAGCCCGGCGACATCGGCAAGATCACCGACATCGTCAATCGCGACATCCTGCCGTACACCGATTTCCGCCGCACCACGCAGCTCGTGATGGGCCGCAACTGGCGCGCCGCCACGCCGCAGCAGCAGGATCAGGTGATCGAGCAGTTCAAGATGCTGCTGATCCGCACCTATTCCGGCGCGATCTCGCAGCTGAAGGCCGACCAGCAGATCCAGTACCCGCCGTTCCGTGCCGATCCGGGCGCGACCGACGTGGTGGTCCGCACGCTGGCCCAGACCAACGGCCAGCCGGCGCAGATCGATTACCGCTTGTACAAGTCGGCGCAAGGCTGGCGCGTCTATGACCTGAACGTGCTCGGCGCCTGGCTTATCCAGACGTACCAGCAGCAGTTCAACGAGAAGATCCAGCAAAGCGGCGTGGACGGGCTGATCCAGTTCCTGACGCAGCGCAATCAGCAACTGGCGAGCGGCAAGGCATCGTGAGCCAGTTCGCCATCGGCGCCACGCTGACCCACGCGAGCGCGAAGGCCGCGCTCGACGACGGGCTCGGCCGGATCGCCTCCGGCGCCACCGCGGTCGACTGCGCGGCCCTCGCGCAGTTCGACTCGGTCGCGCTGGCGGTGCTGCTCGCCTGGCAACGCGCCGCGCAGGCGCGCGGGGCGAACCTCAACATCCTCAATCTGCCGCCAAAGCTCGCCAGCCTCGCGCGCGCCTACGGCATCGACGCCCTCCTGACCGGGCGACATTGACGCTCGCCCGAGCGATGCCCCGCCGCAGCGATGCGCGCGAGGGCGCCGGTCCGCTGCGGGTTCGCCGCCCCGGACCGCCCTGCCGGTTTGCCCTATAATCAACCGTTTTGCGGGGCATCCAATCGGCCCCATTTTTCCCATTCGTTTTCACGACCAGAATCAGGCGTCGCGGCGCCCGTTCGCCGCGCTCAGTCATGTCAGCCATAGAAATCCGCAACGTCAAGAAGCGCTACCAGTCGCTTCAGGCGCTCAAGGGCGTCAGCCTGTCCGTCGAGGAGGGCGCATTCTTCGGCCTGCTCGGTCCGAACGGCGCAGGCAAGACCACGCTCATCAGCATCCTGGCCGGGCTCGCCCGCGCCGATGAAGGCAGCATCTCGGTGCGCGGCCACGATGTCGTCGCCGATTTTCGCGGCGCGCGCCGCGCGCTCGGCGTGGTGCCGCAGGAGCTGGTGTTCGATCCGTTCTTCTCCGTGCGCGAAACGCTGCGCATCCAGTCCGGCTATTTCGGTCTGCGCCGCAACGACGACTGGATCGACGAGGTGATGGCCAATCTCGATCTGACCGAGAAGGCCGACACCAACATGCGCGCGCTGTCGGGCGGCATGAAGCGCCGCGTGCTGGTCGCGCAGGCGCTGGTGCACCGCCCGCCCGTGATCGTTCTCGACGATCCGACCGCCGGCGTCGACGTCGAACTGCGCCAGACGCTCTGGAAGTTCATCTCGCGCCTGAACCGCGAAGGTCACACGATCGTGCTGACCACCCACTACCTCGAGGAAGCCGAGTCGCTGTGCGACCGCATCGCCATGCTGCGGCGCGGCGAGGTGGTGGCGCTCGAGCGCACCTGCGCTGCTGCGCCGCTTCGCCGGGCTGCAGCTTTACCTGCGCCTGTCGCAGGGCGAGCTGCCGACCGAACTGCGCGCGCTGGCGAGCGAGCCGGCGCCGTCCGGCGCGCGCGAGCATCTGCTGCGGCTCACCAACTACGACGAGGTCGAACGGATCCTGTCGGCCTGCCGCGCGGCGGGCTGCGCGTTCGAGGAGATCGAGGTGCGCAAGGCCGACCTCGAGGACGTGTTCGTCCAGGTGATGAACGGAGCCGATGTGGTCGAGGGGTTGGCATGAGCGGGTTTCGCACGCTGTTCTACAAGGAAATGCTGTGGTTCTGGAAGGTGTCGTTCCAGACCGTGCTCGCGCCGGTCGTGACGGCGCTGCTGTATCTGACGATCTTCGGCCATGCGCTGTCGGGCCGTGTCAACGTCTATCCGGGCGTCGAGTACGTGAGCTTCCTGGTGCCCGGCCTGGTGATGATGAGCGTGCTGCAGAACGCGTTCGCCAACAGCTCGTCGTCGTTGATCCAGTCGAAGATCACCGGCAACCTGGTGTTCATGCTGCTGCCGCCGCTGTCCTACGCCGACATCTTCGGCGCCTACGTGCTGGCGGTCGTGGTGCGCGGGCTGGCGGTCGGCCTCGGCGTGTTCGTGGTGACGATCTGGTTCGTGCCGGTCGGCTTCACCTCGCAGCTGTTCATCGTGCTGTTCGCGCTGTTCGGTTCGGCGATTCTCGGCACGCTCGGCCTGATTGCCGGCATCGTGGCCGAGAAGTTCGATCAGCTGGCCGCGTTTCAGAATTTCCTGATCATGCCGCTGACGTTCCTGTCCGGCGTGTTCTACTCGACGCACTCGCTGCCGCCCATGTGGCGCGAGATCTCGCGTCTCAACCCGTTTTTCTACATGATCGACGGCTTCCGCTACGGGTTTTCGGCATCGCCGACATCAACCCGTTCGAAAGCCTCGCGCTTGTAGCCGGCTTCTTCGTGCTGCTCGCGCTGATCGCGATGCGGCTCCTGGCCTCCGGCTACAAGCTGCGTCACTGATATCGACTGGAGCTTTTTTCATGTTGCCGACTCCCGAACAGGTCAAGCAATACATCGCGGGCGGTCTCGTCTGCTCGCATCTGGAAGTCGAAGGCGACGGCCAGCATTTCTTCGCGACCATCGTGTCGGCCGAATTCGACGGCAAGCGGCTGATCCAGCGTCACCAGCTCGTCTACGCGGCGCTCGGCGACCGCATGAAGCAGGAAATCCACGCGCTCAGCATGAAGACGCTGACGCCCGCCGAATGGCAGAACGCATAAAAGAACGGACGAACTTCGTGCAAGTTTCAGTAAACGAACGCGACGCGGTCAGACACGTCGCGACCGCGAGCCCGGTCGTCGCCCGGAGCGCGCCCGCGCACGGCGAACAGCTCGTGATGACCGGCGGCCGGCGGCTCGTCGGCGAAATCCAGGTGTCCGGGGCCAAGAACGCCGCGCTGCCGATCCTCTGCGCGAGCCTGCTCAGCGCCGAGCCGCTCGTGCTCGACAACGTGCCGGATCTGCAGGACGTGCGCACCATGCTCGCGCTGCTGGCGGGCATGGGCGTCAACAGCGAGGTGGACGGCGCGCGCGTGGCGCTCGACGCGGCCAACGTGACCGAACCGGTCGCGCCGTACGAGCTGGTCAAGACCATGCGCGCCTCGATCCTCGTGCTCGGCCCGCTGCTCGCGCGCTTCGGCTACGCCCGCGTGTCGCTGCCGGGCGGCTGCGCGATCGGCGCGCGGCCCGTCGACCAGCACATCAAGGGCCTGCAGGCGATGGGCGCCGAGATCGCGATTGAGCACGGCTATATCGAAGCCCGCGCGACGCGCCTGAAGGGCGCGCGCATCGTCACCGACATGATCACCGTGACGGGCACCGAGAACCTGCTGATGGCCGCGACGCTGGCCGACGGCGAAACCGTCATCGAGAACGCCGCGCGCGAGCCCGAAGTGACCGACCTCGCCAACCTGCTGGTGGCGATGGGCGCGAAGATCGACGGCATCGGCACCGATTGCCTGACGATCCAGGGCGTCGAGCGGCTGCACGGCGCGAGCCACGCCGTGGTGCCCGATCGCATCGAGGCCGGCACGTTCCTGTGCGCGGTGGCGGCGACCGGCGGCGACGTCACGCTGCGCGGCATGCGTGCGCACCTGCTCGACGCGGTGCTGGGCAAGCTGCGCGACACCGGCGCCGTGCTCGACGAGCGCGCCGACACGCTGCGCGTGACGATGGACCGCCGCCCGACGGCGGTCGCGATCCGCACCTCGGAATACCCGGCGTTCCCGACCGACATGCAGGCGCAGTTCATGACGCTGAACGCGGTCGCCTCGGGCACCGCGCACGTGGTCGAAACCATCTTCGAGAACCGCTTCATGCACGTGCAGGAGCTGAACCGGCTCGGCGCGGACATCGTGGTGGACGGCAACACCGCGCTCGTGACCGGCGTGCCGCGCCTGTCCGGCGCGAACGTGATGGCCACCGATCTGCGCGCCTCCGCGAGCCTCGTGATCGCCGGCCTGTGCGCCGACGGCGAGACCGTGATCGACCGCATTTACCACCTCGATCGCGGCTATGATCGAATGGAAACCAATCTGAACGCAGTGGGCGCCGACGTGCGCCGCCTCACCGGGAGTCCCGCATGAACGCACCGCTGACCCTCGCGCTGTCGAAAGGGCGCATCTTCGAGGAAACCGTGCCGCTGCTGGCGGTCGCGGGCATCGAGGTGACCGAGGATCCGGAATCGTCGCGCAAGCTGATTCTGCCGACCAACGATCCGAACGTGCGCGTGATCATCGTGCGCGCTACCGACGTGCCCACCTATGTCGAATACGGCGCGACCGATTTCGGCGTGGCGGGCAAGGACGTGCTGATCGAGCACGGCGGCGGGGGGCTCTACCAGCCGATCGACCTGAACATCGCGCGCTGCCGCATGTCGGTGGCGGTGCAGGCCGGCTTCGACTACGCCAACGCGGTGCGCCAGGGCGCGCGGCTGCGCGTGGCGACCAAGTACACCCAGGCGGCGCGCGAGCATTTCGCCGCGAAGGGCGTGCACGTCGATCTGATCAAGCTGTACGGCTCGATGGAGCTGGCGCCGCTGGTCGGCCTGGCCGACGCGATCGTCGACCTGGTCAGCTCGGGCGGCACGCTGCGCGCCAACAATCTGGTCGAGGTCGAGGAAATCATGCCGATTTCGTCGCGCCTTGTCGTGAATCAGGCCGCGCTCAAACTGAAGCGCGCCGCGCTGAAGCCGATTCTCGACGCGTTCGAACGCGCATCGAAGCAGGTCGCGGCCTGACGCGTTCAGGCCCTCGGCGCATTACCGGAACGGAAAGCATCATGTCCATCAAGATTCGCAAGCTCGATTCCAGCAACGATGGCTTCCAGGCCGACCTGCGCGCGGTGCTCGCCTTCGAGGCGGGCGAGGACGAGGCGATCGAACGCTCGGTCGCCGGCATCCTGGCCGACGTGAAGGCGCGCGGCGACGCCGCCGTGCTCGACTACACGAACCGCTTCGACCGCCTGAACGCTACCAGCGTGGACGCGCTCGAACTGCGCCAAGACATGCTGGAAGCGGCGCTCGAAGGGCTCGAACCGAAGCGCCGCGCGGCGCTGGAGGCCGCGGCCGCCCGCGTGCGCGTCTATCACGAGAAGCAGAAGATCGAGTGCGGCAGCCATAGCTGGCAGTACACGGAATCGGACGGCACGGTGCTCGGCCAGAAGGTGCTGCCGCTCGATCGCGTCGGCCTCTATGTGCCGGGCGGCAAGGCCGCCTATCCGTCGTCGGTGCTGATGAACGCGATTCCGGCGCGCGTGGCCGGCGTGGGCGAGATCGTGATGGTGGTGCCGACCCCGGACGGCGTCGTCAACGATCTGGTGCTGGCCGCGGCGTACCTCGGCGGCGTTGATCGCGTGTTCACGATCGGCGGCGCGCAGGCCGTGGCCGCGATGGCCTACGGCACCGCCACGGTGCCGACCGTCGACAAGATCTGCGGCCCGGGCAACGCCTACGTGGCGTCGGCCAAGCGCCGCGTGTTCGGCACGGTCGGCATCGACATGATCGCCGGCCCGTCCGAAATCCTCGTGCTTTGCGACGGCACCACCGATCCGCACTGGGTCGCGATGGACCTGTTCTCGCAGGCCGAGCACGACGAACTCGCGCAATCGATCCTGCTGTGCCCGGACGCCGGCTTCATCGAGCGCGTCGAGAAGGCGATCGCCGAGCTGCTGCCCACCATGCCGCGCGAAGCCGTGATCCGCGCCTCGCTCGAAGGCCGCGGCGCGCTGATCAAGGTGCGCGACATGGCGGAGGCCTGCAGTATCGCCAACGATATCGCGCCCGAGCATCTCGAAATTTCGGCGCTCGAACCGCAGCAATGGGGCAAGCAGATCCGCCACGCCGGCGCGATCTTCCTCGGCCGCTACACGAGCGAAAGCCTCGGCGATTACTGCGCCGGCCCGAACCACGTGCTGCCGACCTCGCGCACGGCGCGTTTCTCGTCGCCGCTCGGCGTCTACGATTTCATCAAGCGTTCGAGCCTGATCGAAGTCAGCGCCGACGGCGCGCAGACGCTCGGCGAGATCGCCTCGGAACTCGCCTACGGAGAAGGCCTGCAGGCGCATGCCCGCGCCGCCGAATACCGGATGCGCAACCACGGCAATCACTGACGCCATCCGGATGGCGCGCCGCGACCGGCATTCCGGCATCGCGGCGCCGACGGGGCGGCCCGCCGAGCGATCCGCCGACCGGCCCCGTCCGCAATGACCGCCACATCGGCAACCCCTTCGGAACGCGCGCCGATTCCCGCGCGGCTCCAGGCAGACAGGGCGGCGCGCCGCCCGCCGCCGCCGCCGCCGCGCACATCATGATGACGCCACAAGACATCAGCCTCTCTTGAATTTCGATTGGGTGGATTTTTCCGGGTCAAGGGCGGGCGAAGCCCGGCGCAGCGAACCCTTGATGCGGAGAAATCTACGAGCACGCTTGAGGGCTCGGGCCAGGCAAAGCCTTGCGCCGCCTGGCCCCCGAGCCCGTCCGGCGGCGAGGACTTCCCCGCCTTGGGGCGGGGCTAGGGGCGGGAAGATACCGTTTTGCGACGTAGGTTTTCGTACCCCGGCGGCCCTTTTCACCCACTCAAATTTCAAGAGAGCCAGGCATCATTCGCCCCGACGTGCTCGCGATGACGAGCTATCCGGTGCCGGACGCCACCGGTTTCGTGAAGCTCGACGCGATGGAGAATCCGTACACGCTGCCCGCGCCGCTCGCGGTCGGGCTCGGCGAGCATCTGGCGCGGGCGGCGCTGAACCGTTACCCGGCGCCGCGCCCGGCTGCGCTGCTCGACAAGCTGCGCGCCGCGATGGCCGTGCCGACCGGCTGCGAACTGATGCTCGGCAACGACTCCGACGAACTGATCGACATCCTCTGCGTGGCCTGCGCGAAGCCGGGCGCTTCGGTGCTGATGCTGGTGCCGGGCTTCGTGATGGTCGAGCAGTACGCGCGCTTCGCCGGGCTGGATTTCGTCGGCGTGCCGTTGCGCGAGGATATGTCCCTCGATATCGACGCGATGCTCGCGGCGATCGCGCAACACCGTCCCGCGCTGATCCATCTCGCCTATCCGAACAACCCCACCGGCACGCTGTTCGCCGATGCCGACATCGAGCGGATCATTGCCGCCGCCACCGGCAGCCTGGTCGTGATCGACGAGGCCTACCAGCCGTTCGCCGGGCGCAGCTGGCTCGCGCGCGTGCCGGAGTTCGACAACGTGGTGGTCATGCGCACGCTGTCGAAGCTCGGCCTGGCCGGCGTCCGGCTCGGCTATCTGGCCGGCGCGCCGGCCTGGCTGGCGGAATTCGACAAGGTGCGCCCGCCGTACAACGTCAACGTGCTGACCCAGGCGGCCGTCGACTATCTGATCGATCACCTCGACGTGCTCGACGCGCAGGCCGCCGAATTGCACGCCGCGCGCGAGCAATTGATGGCGGCGGTGGTCGCGCTGCCGGGCGCGACCGTGTTCCCGAGCGCCGGCAATTTCGTGCTGGTGCGGGTGCCCGATGCGGTCGCCGTGTTCGATACGCTGCTGACCGAGCGGGTTCTGATTAAAAACGTGAGTAAAATGCACCCGTTGCTCGCCAATTGCGTACGGCTGACGGTCGGTTCTCCTGACGAGAACCGCGCGCTGCTCGCGGCGATGCAGCAGGTGCTGTGCTGAGCGGACCGCCCGCCGCCCGCACCTTCCAGCCCCCTTTACCTCAGCCATTTCAAGGAATCACCATGCGTGTGGCGGAAGTCGTTCGCAATACGAGCGAAACGCAGATCCGTGCGAAGATCAACCTCGACGGCACGGGCCAGCAGAAGCTGGCCGCCGGCGTGCCGTTCCTCGACCATATGCTCGACCAGATCGCGCGCCATGGTCTCATCGATCTCGACATCGAAGCGCACGGCGACACGCATATCGACGACCACCACACGGTGGAAGACGTCGGCATCACGCTCGGCCAGGCGATCGCCAAGGCCGTCGGCGACAAGAAGGGCATCCGCCGTTACGGTCATTCCTACGTGCCGCTCGACGAGGCGCTGTCGCGCGTGGTGATCGACTTCTCGGGCCGCCCGGGCCTCGAATTCCACGTGCCGTTCACGCGCGCGCGGATCGGCACGTTCGACGTCGATCTGTCGATCGAATTCTTCCGCGGCTTCGTGAACCACGCCGGCGTCACGCTCCATATCGACAACCTGCGCGGCATCAACGCCCACCATCAGCTCGAGACCGTGTTCAAGGCGTTCGGTCGCGCGCTGCGGATGGCGACCGAGCTCGACGAGCGCGCGGCCGGCCAGATTCCGTCGACCAAGGGCAGCCTCTGATCGAGAACCCGCCCGGCGCCATGCGGCGCGGCTGAAACAGGGCCGCACCGCGCGCTGGCACTCCGCCGACGAAGCCGCACGGCCCGCCCATGGATCTGCTCAAGTCGTTCATCTCGCTGCTCGCGCTGATCAATCCGCTCGGCGCGGTGCCGTTCTTCCTGAGCCTGACGGCGTCGCAAACCGACGACGAACGGCGCCGGACGGTGCGCGTGGCGGCGGTATCGGTGTTCTGCGTGATCGTGGTGACGACGCTGCTCGGGCAGCAGATCATCCGCTTCTTCGGTATTTCGGTAGGCTCGCTCGAGGTGGGCGGCGGCATCATAATGCTGCTGATGGCGATCAACATGCTGAACGCGCAGATGGGCAACGCGCGCTCCACGCCCGAGGAGCGCGACGAGGCGGAATCGAAGAACAGCGTGGCCGTGGTGCCGCTCGCGATTCCGCTGCTGACCGGCCCCGGCTCGATCAGCACCGTGATCGTCTATTCGGCCAACGCCGCGCACTGGTACGAGCGGCTCGGCCTAATCGCGATCGGCGCGGTGATCGCGGGCCTCTGTTTCGTCGCGATGCGGCTCGCCGAGCCGATCGCGAACTGGATCGGCCGCACCGGCATTAACATTGCAACGCGGCTGATGGGATTGATGCTGTCGGCGCTGGCGGTGGAATTCATCGTCGATGGACTGAAGGCGTTACTGCCTGCACTGAAATGAAAACTTCGATTGCGATTGTGGATTATGGGATGGGCAACCTGCGTTCGGTGGCCCAGGCGCTGATGAAGGCCGAGCCGCTGGCCGAGGTGGCGATCGTCGATCGCCCCGAGCAGATCCGCGCGGCCGATCGCGTGGTGCTGCCGGGCCAGGGCGCGATGCCCGACTGCATGCGCTGCCTCGGCGAATCGGGCCTGCAGGAGGCCGTGATCGCGGCCTCGCGCAGCAAGCCGTTGCTTGGCGTGTGCGTCGGCGAGCAGATGCTGTTCGACTGGAGCGCCGAGGGCGACACGCCGGGCCTCGGCCTGCTGCCGGGCAAGGTGTTGCGCTTCGATCTGGATGGCCAGCTGCAGGACGACGGCTCGCGCTACAAGGTGCCGCAGATGGGCTGGAACCGCGTGCGCCAGACGCTCGCGCATCCGCTCTGGGACGGCGTGCCCGACGAGGCGTTCTTCTACTTCGTGCACAGCTACTACGTGGTGCCGACCGACCGCGCGCATGCGGTCGGCGAGACGCCCTACGGCGAGCCGTTCGTGTCGGCGGTGGCGCGCGACAACATCTTAGCGACCCAATTTCACCCGGAGAAGAGCGCCGAGGTGGGCCTGCGCCTGTATCGCAATTTCGTGCACTGGAAGCCCTGAACGTCGCGCCGATGCCACGCCGGCAGGGCCTCGAATGCCCGTCGCGCGGGGCGTTGACGTCAAAACACCGAAAGACTTGTACTAAACTAGCAAACGTCGCCGTCCGGCCTGGCCCGTGCACGGCGGCGTCACCCCTCCATTTTTTCAGACGACTCCCGATAGCTATGCTGCTGATTCCGGCCATCGATCTTAAAGACGGTCAGTGTGTGCGCCTCAAACAGGGCGATATGGACCAGGCGACGATTTTCTCCGAGGACCCCGCGGCGATGGCCCGCAAATGGGTGGATCTCGGCGCAAGACGTCTCCATCTCGTCGACCTGAACGGCGCCTTCGCGGGCAAGCCGAAGAACCTCGAAGCGATCGAGGCGATCCTCGCCGAAGTCGGCGACGAGATCCCGGTCCAGCTCGGCGGCGGCATCCGCAGCCTCGAGACGATCGAGAAGTATCTCGACGCCGGCCTGTCCTACGTCATCATCGGCACGGCCGCCGTGAAGGATCCGGGCTTCCTGCAGGACGCCTGCACGGCGTTTGCCGGCAGCATCATCGTCGGCCTCGACGCGAAGGACGGCAAGGTCGCCGCCGACGGCTGGAGCAAGCTGACCGGCCACGAAGTGATCGACCTCGCGCATAAGTTCGAGGATTACGGCGTCGAATCGATCATCTACACCGACATCGGCCGCGACGGCATGCTCCAGGGCATCAACATCGAGGCCACCGTGAAGCTCGCGCAGGCGGTCGGCATTCCGGTGATCGCCAGCGGCGGCCTGTCGAACCTGAACGACATCGAACAGCTCTGCGAAGTGGAAGGCGAGGGCATCGAAGGCGTGATCTGCGGTCGTGCGATCTACTCCGGCGACCTCGATTTCTCGGTCGCGCAAAAGCGCGCCGACGAACTGAACGGCGAACTCGACGACGCCTGACCCGCGAGCGCCGGCGGCGCGCCGCCGGCCGCCGCGCTGCGTCCTCGCCTGAGCCGTCCGCCTCCGCGGGCGGGGCGGCCTTACCAGCGGCAACGTGTACCATCATGGCTCTAGCTAAACGCATCATCCCCTGTCTCGACGTCACCGCCGGGCGCGTCGTGAAGGGCGTCAATTTCGTCGAGCTGCGCGACGCGGGCGATCCCGTCGAAATCGCGCGGCGCTACGACGATCAAGGCGCCGACGAACTGACGTGCCTCGACATCACCGCCACCTCCTACCAGCGCGACCTGATCCTGCCGATCATCGAAGCGGTCGCCTCGCAGGTGTTCATTCCGCTGACGGTCGGCGGCGGCGTGCGCGCCGTCGAGGACGTGCGGCGCCTGCTGAACGCCGGCGCTGACAAGGTCAGCATGAATTCGTCGGTCGTGGCCAATCCGCAGCTCGTCGCCGACGCGGCGAACAAGTACGGCTCGCAGTGCATCGTGGTCGCGATCGACGCCAAGCGCGTGTCGACCGACGGCGAAGCGCCGCGCTGGGAAGTGTTCACGCACGGCGGTCGCAAGGCCACCGGCCTCGACGCGATCGACTGGGCGCGCAAGATGGCCGAGCTCGGCGCGGGCGAGATCCTGCTGACCAGCATGGATCGCGACGGCACCAAGTCCGGCTTCGATCTGGCGCTCACGCGCGGCGTGTCCGACGCCGTGCCGGTGCCGGTGATCGCCTCGGGCGGCGTGGGCGGCCTCCAGCATCTGGCCGACGGCATCGTCGACGGCCACGCCGACGCGGTGCTCGCGGCGAGCATCTTCCATTACGGCGAACACACGGTCGGCGAAGCCAAGCGCTTCATGGCCGATCGCGGCATTCCGGTGAGACTGTGAGATGACGAATACCGAAGCGGCGGCCCTGACCGCCTGGCTCGACAAGGTCCGCTGGGACGACAACGGCCTCGTGCCGGTGATCGCCCAGGAAGTGGGCAGCAACGACGTGATGATGTTCGCGTGGATGAACCGCGAAGCGCTCGCGAAGACGGTCGAGACCGGCCGCGCGGTGTACTACTCGCGTTCGCGCAAGCGCCTGTGGTTCAAGGGCGAGGAATCGGGGCACGTGCAGCACGTGCACGAAGTGCGCCTCGATTGCGACGAGGACGTCGTGCTGCTGAAGATCGACCAGGTGTCGGGCATCGCCTGCCACACCGGTCGTCATTCCTGCTTCTTCCAGAAATTCGAAGGCACGGCGCAAGCCGGCGACTGGGTCGCCGTCGAACCGGTGCTGAAAGATCCCGAGCACATCTACAAATGACGCACACCACCAACGACACGCTGCTGCGCCTCGCGGTCGTGATCGACAGCCGCAAGGGCGGCGATCCCGAGCAATCCTACGTGTCGCGCCTGTTCCACAAGGGCGACGACGCGGTGCTCAAGAAGATCGGCGAGGAAGCGACCGAAGTGGTGCTGGCTGCCAAGGATGTGCGTCAGGGCGGCGCGCCCACGGCGCTGGTGGGCGAAGTGGCCGATCTCTGGTTCCACTGCCTCGTGGCGCTGTCGCACTTCGACCTGAGCCCGGCCGACGTGCTGGCCGAGCTGGAGCGTCGCGAGGGCCTGTCCGGCCTCGAGGAAAAGGCGCTGCGCAAGCGCCGCGAACGCGAGGAAAACGACGGCGGCTGAGCGGGCGCGCCGCATGCGCAAGTCATGTCATCTGGGAGGGGTAGCATCATGAGCGAACCATCGAGCCAGACGGGCGGCGTGCCGGCCCCGGCGAACTTTCCGGGCGACCGGTCCGCCGGGGAACGCGAGCGTTCCCTGAAGACCATGACGCATGTGCTGTACGCTCTGTATGCGCTGCAGTGGTTCACGGGCGGCTTCACGGCGCTGGTGGCGATCATCGTCAACTACGTGAAGCGCGAGGACGTGATCGGTACCCATTACCAGGCGCATTTCGAGTGGCAGATCCGCACGTTCTGGCGCTCATTGATCCTGGCGGCGATCGGGTTCCTGCTGGCATTCGTCGTGGTGGGTTTTTTCATTCTGGGTGCGACGGGAATCTGGTGCCTGTACCGTATCATCAAGGGCTGGCTGTACCTGTACGACGAGAAGCCGCTCGATCCGAAGGCGTGGTTCTGAGCGCCGGGCGGCCGTCAGGCGGTCTATCATCGGCAGGTGCGGTCAAGGCGGTGAAAAAGCAGTAGAAAGCGGTAGAAAGCAGCACAACAACAAGAGTCGACGGATCACATCAGCAGATCGGAGTGGCGGCGCATCGTGTGCCGCCGCGCTTCGGGAAAGAGGCCGGCGCCGCCGGCAGTTGACGCCGCCATTGGCGGCGAGGTTGAGGAGAGTTGCATCATGGGCGGATTGAGTATTTGGCACTGGCTGATCGTTTTGCTGATCGTCGTGATGGTGTTCGGCACCAAGAAGCTGCGCAATCTGGGCGGCGATCTGGGCGGCGCGGTCAAGGGCTTCAAGGACGGCATGAAGGAAGGCGAACCGTCGGCAGACGGCCAGCAACTGCCGCGCAACGGTTCGGTCGACGTCGCCGCGAAGGAAGCATCGCGTTCGTCCGATTCGCACAAGGCGTAAGCGCCACGACCTGACGAAACGGCACGATGCTCGATCTCGGGATTTCGAAGATGGCGCTGATCGGCGTCGTCGCGCTGGTGGTGCTCGGCCCCGAGCGCCTGCCGCGCGTCGCACGCACGGCTGGCGCCCTGTTCGGGCGCGCGCAGCGCTATATCAACGAAGTGAAGGCCGAGGTGACGCGCGAGATCGAACTCGATGCGCTGCGCACCATGAAGACCGACTTCGAAAGCGCGGCGCGCAACGTCGAAAACACCATTCACGACAACCTGCGGCAGCACGAGCAGGATCTCAACGAAGCGTGGAGCAGGGCGGTGTCCGGTGACGCCGGTGCGTCGTCGGAGCCGGTGTCGGTCCAGCCGGACGGCGCTGCGCCGGCCTGGCAGGGCAGCCCGGTCAGCGCCACGTTCACGCCGAAGCGCCGCAACTGGCGCGTCAAGCAGACGGCCACGCCCGCCTGGTACAAGCGCGCCGCCACGCGCCGTACCCACGTGCAGTCCGGCGCCGCGCGCGTCGCGCGTCACCAGCCCGACAGCCTGCGCCGTCCCACGCGTTTCTTCTGATTCAGCACGATGAAGCGCGCCCATCACTCGAACCGAGGGCCGGTGTGAGCGACCCCCAGCACAACCCGGAAGAAGGCCGGGAAGAAACCTTCATTTCCCATCTCGTCGAATTGCGCACCCGCCTCGTCCGGGCGGGCGCCGCCGTGCTCGTGGTGTTCGTCGGGCTGGTGTACTGGGCGCCCGACATCTTCCGGCTGCTCGCGCGGCCGCTGATGCAGAACCTGTCGGCCGACGGCAAGATGATCGTCACCGACGTCACCGGCTCGTTCTTCGTGCCGATGAAGGTCACGATGCTCGTCGCGCTGGTGATCGCGCTGCCGGTGGTGCTTTACCAGATCTGGGCCTTCGTGGCGCCGGGGCTGTACCAGCACGAGAAGCGGCTCGTCATGCCGCTCGTCAGCAGCAGCTACTTCCTGTTCCTGTGCGGCATGGCGTTCGCGTATTTCGTGGTGTTCCCGACGATCTTCCGCGTGATGGCGCACTACAACGCGCCGCTCGGCGCGGAAATGACCACCGACATCGACAACTACGTGAGCTTCGTGCTCGGCATGTTCCTCGCGTTCGGCGTGACGTTCGAGGTGCCGGTGGTGGTCGTGCTGCTGGTGCGCATGGGCGTGCTGTCGCTCAAGAAGCTCAAGGAGATCCGGCCTTACGTGATCGTCTGCGCGTTCGTCGTGTCGGCCGTGGTGACGCCGCCGGACGTGTTCTCGCAACTGATGCTGGCGCTGCCGCTGATCGTGCTCTACGAAGTCGGGCTGATCGCGGCGCGGCTCTTCATCGGCGACAAGCCGGTCGCGAAGGACCAGGAATCGGAAGCGGCGGGTTGAGCCGGCAACCGGCCCGACATGCGAAAAAGGCAGCCTTGCGGGCTGCCTTTTTCGGCGGTGTCCCATTCGTAGTTGAAGGTTGGGACGGCGGGGTTTCATAGATTAGGCAGACTGCCGATCATGGTTAACGCGTTTTTCGAGTGATCGATGCAGGGCGACGGCGAGGATCCAGAGGTCGTTGGCACCACCGAGCTTGCGGAAGCGCTTATCCGCTTCTAGGAAACCGGTGGCCGCCCAGCGCATCGCCATGTCGGCGTCGCGAGAGAGCCTGTCAGAAATTTTGTGTGTGAGGCATACGATGTCGATCTCGACAAGGAGTTTGTATGCCAATGAAGACACGCCAGATGGAGCTGCTGCCGGAGACGTCGCCGACGGCGATCCCTGCCGAACTGCTTGACCACGTGGTCAAGGGGCCGATGACGCAGCAATCGCTCGAAGCGGTGATGAAGAACTTCCGGAGGGCCGTCATCGAGCGGGCCTTGGGGGCTGAGATGAGTCA